>CBFCZM010000012.1:0-18881 GCA_965602565.1 uncultured Anaerolineae bacterium | reverse complement strand
GAAGGAGCATTTGCCGCAGTACCGGCGTGGTTTGGTGGTGACGGACGGCGTCTTCTCCATGGACGGCGACATCGCCCCCCTGGATAAGATCTACGCTGTGGCCGAGACCTATGAGCTGATGACCATGGTCGATGACGCTCACGGTGAGGGTGTCCTTGGCAAGGGCGGACGCGGTATCGTGGATCACTTCGGGCTTCATGGGAAGTTCGATGTGGAGATCGGCACGTTCTCGAAGGCGTTTGGCGTCGGCGGCGGCGTGGTTGCCGGCAAGAAGGTCATCGTCGACTACCTACGGCAGAAGGCGCGCCCGTTCCTGTTCTCAAACGCTGTCACTGCCGCGGATACGGCGGGCTGCCTAGCGGCAGTCAAGGTGCTCTCAGAATCCACCGGCTTGGTGGATCGTCTGTGGGAGAACACGGACACCTTCAAGTCGGCGATGATGTCACTGGGTTTCGATGTCGGCAACAGCGTGACACCGATCACGCCGGTGATGTTGGGCGATGTCAAGTTGGCCAAGACCTTCAGCCGCCGGTTGTTTGATGAGGGTGTCTTCGCCATGGCCTTGGGTTTCCCCACAGTCCCCCAAGGCCTTGCCCGGATTCGCGTTATGGTTTCTGCGGCGCTCTCTCAGGACGATCTGGATTATGGTCTCGAGAAGTTTGAGAAGATTGGCAGAGAGTTGGGTGTTATCTAGTCTCAGAGAGACGCCCCCGTCGGGGCATCTTCTGGCGTCTTGAAGCGCTAGACGCTGCAGAAGACGACCCACCGGGTCGTCTCTACGACAGCGGGTTCGTGATCATTCAGGTGAACGTCATCTGATGGCCTGATCGATCGCGCGCTGCACTGCGTGATAGTCCGCCGGTAGTTCTACCGGCGGATTCTCGTGTTGCGATACCACGTCGGCAAGCGTGCCCTCGTGATAGCCGACCTTGAAGCCGGTGAATTTGAGCCCGTGTGCTGTGGAGATGACGACGACACTGTCGTCACGCTCTATCTCGCCGCGCTCGACCATCTTGAAGAGCACGCCCAGTGCCACCCCGGTGTGGGGGCACGAGTACATGCCGGTGCGATCGGCGCGGGCCGCTGCGTTGGCCAATTCGTCCTCGGTCACCTGCTCCACGATTCCGTCAAACGCCGACAGTGTCTTGACCGCGCGTTCGTAGCTCACCGGATTGCCGATCTGGATGGCGCTGGCCAGCGTCTTCTTGGCCTTCACCGGCTTGAACTCCTCAAAGCCCGTCTGATAGCTGAGGTACAGAGGGTTAGCGTGGGCTGCCTGGGCGCAAGCGATGCGCGGCAGCTTGCGGATCAGCCCGAGTTCCCTCAGCAACAGGAAGCCTTTGCCTATGGCGCTGACGTTGCCGAGGTTGCCTACGGGCATGACAATCCAGTCCGGCACCTGCCAGTCGAACTGCTGTACGATTTCGAAGGCCACGGTCTTCTGGCCCTCCATACGGAGTGCGTTCATTGAGTTTGCCAAGTAGATGGTAGGATCCTGGGTGATCTGCCTGACGATGTCCATGCAACCGTCAAAATCGGTGTCCAGGGCCAGCACGAGTGCGTTGTTGGCGATCGGTTGTATGAGTTGGGCGGTGGAAACCTTGCCCTTCGGCAGCAAGACCACGGCCGGGATGCCCGCTGCGGCTGCGTAAGCGGCCAGGGCGGCTGAGGTATCGCCCGTCGAGGCGCATGCGACCGCGCGGATCTGCTTCCCGTTGGCCATCATCTGTCGCACCACCGAGACCAACACCGTCATGCCCAGATCCTTGAACGATCCCGTGTGACTGTTGCCGCAGAGCTTCACCCAGAGGTCGGGGACGCCGATTTCCTTGCCCAGCCGCTCGGCCCAGAAGCAGTTGGTATGGCCCTCATACACAGACACTATGTTCTCGTTATCGATCTCGGGGCAGACTAGCTCCTTCTTGCCCCAGACGCCGCTGCCGTAGGGCCATTCCGTTGTGCGAGTGCGGTGCTCGAAGAGCTGCATCCAGGCGACAGCACTGCGGTCCTTCAGGGCCTCAACGTCGTGCTCGACGTCCAGCAATCCGCCGCATTCCTCGCAGCGGTAGACGACATCGAAGATCGAATACCGCCGACCGCAGCCGCGTATACATTCCAGCCAACTACTGTAGCCCATGCTCTCTCCCTTCTCGTGGGATTCGGTCAGGCAGTCAGATAGCACACGATCGTTCTAGGGTGAGCCTGTTAGCTCCGCTCCGTCGCCCCAGCAAGCAGGCCCAGTGCCAGGAGGGTGAATTCCAGTATGACGTCGGTCTGGTTCTCCGCGAAATGGCGGAAGATCTCGATGAACCCGGGCGATTGCTCGAAGGTATACGTCTTGAATGGATACCACCAGGGCACCGGCTCGTCGCCGTCGGCCAGAAGATGCCCGACGTAGCCCAGCAGCCAATCGCGGGCCGCGCGTCGTCCGGCGAGTGCCCCGACCACCATCGTCGATACCACGACGCTGAGTGCCGTGTGCCCCCACATTCTCCCGCTGTTGGTCATCCGGAGCACTTGGCACAGCGTCTTGTCAAGCGCGTCCGGAAAGAGTGCCCCGGCCACGACGGGTGCTAGCTCGGCATCCAGATAGTGGTGCTGCAACAGGGCGATGCCGATGTGGCCGATGAGCATCTAGGTCGCGTCCGCACCCGCGCCCAATGCGTGCGTCTGCGTTCGGTGGATCGCCTGATATCCTTGCCTGGCCAGCGACTCGGTGGGAATGGACGCTTCGTCGGGCTTATCAGAGAGACCGAAGAGCAGCGCCCCTTGGGCCTGCCAGGCGAGTGCACGCTCGCGCACCTCTTGGGTGATCACAATCTCCCGATCCAACCGTGCCACGATATCCATATCGCCCGCCGGCTTGCCCATCCGGTCGACCGTTGTCTGATACTCATTGTAGCGGAAGGCCTTGAAGGGCGTGGCATCGCCAGCGCGGACGCGACTGTAGATATCCGCGTGGAGCTGACCCAGGCTGTTCGGCAACTCCTGGGCTCTGGCCTCTACCAGATCCAGGAACTTCGCGAAGGTGCCCAGCTTTCCACTCTGGATATCATTGACCAATTCGTCAAGTGTGAACATATCGCTGCCCAAGATCAGGCAGAGATAGGCGAGATAGTCCTGGTTGTCGGTGGTGAAGGGATGGAACCTGGTTTCGTTGAGCAGATTGTAGCTGCTCTCGAACCCCGCCACATCAAAGGTGGACCCGAGTGATTCCTGGACTGTCTGCCGGACGGCCTCAAGGCGCGCTGCATTGATCACATGGTCGTTGCGTCCGCGTGCACCCAGGGTGGTCTTGTCCAAGTCGAGGATGATGGCTGTGTGGGCATCAAAGGTGAAGCCCTGTTCCCGGCAGTATGACTCGAAGTCCTCCAGCATGGGCCAACGGTTGGCCAGGTAGAGCGTGTGCCCGCTCTCCTGCACTACCTCAGCCTTTGCGGGTTGGCTCTGTTTCTCTGAGCCGATGAAGGCGATTCCTGGCCAGCCGCCCGCCTGGCACAGGTTGGTGAACGCTATGCCATCATTCAAGCGTGTATCCCCCACGTAGACCAGCCACCTGATGGACGCGTCGCCACCCTCCAGGGAGCGAGCAGAGCGTAGGAGGGTGGCCATCACCCGGGCGTAGTCGGGCTCGCTCTTGCGCGGTATGGGTGTGGCGCTCATACCCAGGCACGCGGCGATGTCGGCGAAGGCCGGCAGCCGTCCATCCATCGGCTGCAGGTTGCGATAGACGATGTTGTTGCCAAGGAACGTGGAGATCGAGGTCAGTCCGTAGTTTCTCATGGCTTGTCTTTGTTCCTATACGTAACCTCTGGCGACGAGCAGTTCGGCGTTCAAGACGGCTCCGCTAGCTGCACCCCTGAGTGTGTTGTGCACCACCGTGGTCATCCGCAGATCCAGGATCGGGCAAGGGCGGATGCGGCCGACACTCACGGCCATGCCACCGGCTGCGTCGCGATCACGGCGTGGCTGTGGACGGTCGGGCTCGGTTCTCACGAAGATGAGGCGGTCCGGCGAGCTTGGCAGGTCGCCGCAGATCGGCTTGTAGGCGCGCAGGACCTCTATGGCCTCCTCCGGCGTGGGAGAGCGGTCAAGCCCCACTGACAGGCTCACCGTATGCCCGTCCAGGACCGGCACGCGGTTTGCGTGACCACTTACCAGGAGGTCCGGGGTCACGATTCTCTCGCCGATGAGGGTGCCGAGCAGCTTCTGCAGTTCCTGCTGTAGCTTCTCCTCTTCCCCAGGGATGTAGGGCACAATGTTGCCCAGAATGTCGAGTGCCGACACACCCGGGTAGCCGGCTCCTGAAGCGGCCTGCATAGAGGTCATGAACACCTTGCGTACACCAAAGGCTGCGTGAAGGGGTTTGAGCGCCATAGCTGGGCCGGTGATGGTGCAGTTGGGACTGGTGACAATGAGCCCGGCCCACCCGCGCTGCGCTCTCTGATGGTCGACAAGCGCCACGTGATCTCCGTTGATCTCCGGAATGAGGAGCGGCACGTCTGGGACATTGCGGTAGGCCGAAGCATTCGAGCATACTACGTAGCCGGCTCTTGCGAAGTCGGGTTCCATTTCCCGGGCAATACCCGAGGGCAGGGCCGAGAAGAGGATACGTGCAGGCAGGTTGGGCTCCAGAGGCAGCACGGTCTGGTCCGCCACGCCCGCGGGCGGGTCGCCGGGGATCACCCACTGGCAGGCATCGACGTAGCGCCGTCCTGCACTGCGCTCAGAGGCGGCAAGTGCGGCGACCTCGAACCAGGGGTGGTTGGTCAGCAACTGCGAGAAACGTTGCCCGACGGCACCTGTGGCGCCCAGGATACCCACTGGGATCTTCTCACCCTGCCACATGGTTGATGACCTCGCTATGGATCTGTTGAACGGCCTGGTTGGCCTGCGCGCCGTCGACGACCAGAGAGATGCTGCACTCGGAGGATCCCTGCGCGATGGCGATGATGTTGATTTCCTGAGCCGATAGCGCGGTGAACAGCCGCGCCGCAACACCCGGTGTGCCGCGCACGCCCGCGCCCACAGCCGACACGATGACCACGTCGTCGACCGACCGGACACGCTCGATATCTCTGCGGCTCAGTTCCAGGGCAAGTTCTTTCTCCAGGGCACCGATGACTGGCGGAACGTCGCCTGAAGGGATGACAAAGCAGATGGACTGCTCAGACGACGCCTGGGAGATCATCAGAACGCTGGCGCCCTGGCTGGCGACCGCCGAGAACGTCCGGGCAGCAATGCCCGGGACGCCCATCATGCCGCGTCCTTCCACCGTGACCATACTCAATCCCGGGATGGCCGTCACGGCCTTGACCGTGCCGGGCGTGCTCTTGGGCTCTGCGGCAATGCGCGTGCCGGGGCACGTGGGATTGAACGTGTTCTTGACCCATAGTGGGATCCCGCTTTCAACAACGGGGCGAATGGTCTTGGGATGTAGAACCTCGGCACCGAAGTAGGCCAGCTCGCCGACCTCGCTGTACGATAGCTCAGGAATGATGTGGGCATCGGGGACGATGCGCGGATCTGCGGTAAGCACGCCATCAACATCGGTCCACGTCCACACTTCATCGGCATTCAGGGCGGCTCCGAGGATGGAGGCGCTATAGTCGCTGCCGCCACGACCCAGTGTCGTGGTGATGCCATCCGCCGTCGCTCCCATAAACCCGGTGACCACCGGTATGATATCCTCCTCCAATATGGGCAACAGATTCCGCTGTACCTGTTCTGCAGTTGCCTGCATCTGTGGTACAGCCTGTTGGAAGCAGTCGTCGGTGACGATCAGCTCTGTGGCATCAACGGCTTGCGCCGGATGTCCCTGCTCGTTCAGCCGTGCTGCGACCACGCGCGCGATCACCCGTTCGCCCATGGAGCTGATGGTATCCATGGCACGGAGAGTGACCTCACCCAGGACATGGACGCTGTGACAGAATGCAGCGTATTCATCAAGGTAGGCGTCGATAGTCTTCAGCAGCGACGTCCTGTTGCCGGGGTTGGAGATCAGCTCGGCCACCGCCAAAGTGTGGCGCACTCTGAGGTCCGAGACGATCCCGCGGTAGGTATCCTCGTCTCCCTGTGCCGCAGTCACAGCTCCATTGATCAGCGCGTCAGTGACGCCGCGCATGGCAGATACGACGACGACCGTGCGGTCCCAGCCCTCGGACTCCTGCTTGACGAGGCTAGCTGCCTGGCCGATGGCCTCCGCGTTGCCGACAGAAGTCCCCCCGAACTTCATAACGATGGTCTTCATACTCCCCACTCCTCCTTGGCCGACTTAAGGCGGTATTATACCCTGTTCGACGCTTTACAGAAGGCAGGGCGCTGCTATAATGAGAGTGTACATTACCAGTTCTAGCCTTAACAGAGAGCCAGGGGAGCCCGAGGACGGGCTGAGAGGGTGTTATGGCACACCGACCCTAGAACCTGATCTGGATTATGCCAGCGGAGGGAGCGTGCACATTGACCGGAATCCCCGAGAAGCCGCCGCTGGCTGTCGGGGATTTTTGCGTTGCCCACTCACCTGTCTGGGTTGCTGATCACACTGGCACGCCGCTTCACTTCACTGAAGTCGTGCACACTATCTGTCAGAAAGGATCGCGAATGCGTGTTGTGATTTTCGCCAATGGTCTGGTGGATGATCCTGCTGCGGATGTTCGGGCGTGGACACGTTCCGGCGACAACTTCGTGGCCGCGGACGGCGGTGTCCGCTATGCCATGGCTGCCGGGATCCGCCTGCAGCACATCATTGGCGACATGGACTCGCTGGATCAGGGCCTTCGCCGCCGGCTTGAGGAGATGGGAACCGAGTTTCACATAGCGCCCGTCGCCAAGGATGAGACCGACCTGGAATTGGCCCTGGTGTGGGCCGCTGCTCAACAGCACGTCCACGAGATTGTGGTCCTGGGCGCGTTTGGCGGACGGCCCGATCAAGCTCTGGCCAATCTGCTCCTACTGGGTCTGACGGAGCTGGCCTCGTGCCGTGTCCTGATGATTGACGGGCGTTGGTCGGTTAGGGTGATTCGGGGGGGCGAGCAGGTGACACTCCGGGGCGCCCGCGGTGATCGCCTCTCACTGATCCCGCTCGGTGGCCCTGCCCGCGGTGTCACAACGGATCATCTTGCTTTTCCGCTCGCCGCCGAGACGTTGGCCTTCGGGCCAGCTCGCGGTGTCAGCAACCGGCTCGAGGCGGAGACCGCGACGGTAACGGTGCAGGAGGGGCTGGTCTGGTGCTTTCACGAGCGGCCGCTAGAGAGCGGGGAACTCTGAGTGTCTACTCGGAGAATCGCTCGCTATCTGCTGGACCCGGTCTCAGCCCCGGCTGCGCGAGCCCTGGTGTTCGCAGGGGGCGGCGCTTGTCTCGGCGGGGAAAGGTCGGTGGTTCTGTGGGCCGCGTGCATCACAATGCACGCATTCTGATGCGCGCAGTCCCGGACGGCAGACCGCACTGCCACTTCAGGACTAGCACCTCGTACCGCCGAGCAGATGGGCGAATGAGCAACTTGTCCCCGTTGAGGGGAGCTCAACTTACCCAGAGCGCCCTCATCTGTGCACGGTGTGCGTGAGCGACTCGATAGGTGGAATAGGGAGGTCAATGATGAAGCGCTGGTTGGTTCCGTTGATTCCCGTGATGTTGGTTCTGGCTGGATGTCGCGGCGGCACATCTGAGCAGGCGCTGACGACCACGTCCGAACCCGCCGTGGAGGCCCCGCGTGAATTGCGAGTGATGTCGTATAGCAGCTTCGATATCGGCGAGGCGGTTATCGCGGCATTTGAGTCCGAGCACAATGCGGTGGTGCTATTCTTGGATGCGGGCGACACCGGTCGGATGGTAAGCCAGGCGATCCTGAGCAAGGGGAATCCGCAGGCTGATGTCTTGTACGGTGTGGATAACACCTTCCTGAGCCGGGCTCTGGAGGGTGACATCTTCGAGGTCTATGCTGCAGAGAATCTCGCCTCCGTGCCGGATGCGTATCAGCTCGATCCGAGACATCGTGTCACGCCCGTTGACTATGGCGATGTCTGTCTCAACTACAGCCGGGCATACTTCGAGGAGAACCGGTTAGCGGTGCCCCTGACGCTGGAGGATCTGACGAAGCCCGAGTACAAGGGTCTGCTTGTGGTCGAGAACCCCGCGTCGTCGTCGCCCGGCCTGGCGTTCCTCCTGGCGACCATCGGTACGTTTGGCGAGGATGGGTACCTTGACTACTGGCGTGCGCTGCGGGAGAATGATGTGCTCGTCGTGGATAGCTGGGATACTGCGTACTATGGCGAGTTCGCCGCCGGCACCCGGCCGATCGTCGTCAGCTATGCTACCAGTCCCGCTGCCGAGGTCTACTACAGCGAGGAACCGCCGACCCCCGGGTCGGATGACGAGTCGCCGACGGGTGCCGTGGTGGCTCCGGGAACGTGCTTCCGCCAGATCGAGTTTGTAGGCATTCTCAAGAATGGTAGGCACCGCGACCTTGCCGAGGCGTTCGTGGAGTACGTGTTGAGCGACGAATTCCAGAGTGATATCCCCCTGCATATGTGGGTTTTTCCCGCCAACGAGGATGCCGCGCTCCCCGACGTCTTTGAGCAATATGCGCTGACAGCGGACGCGCCGGCTGTTGTCTCCGCCGATGCGATCGAGCAGAATCGCGAGGCGTGGATCGAGGTTTGGACCGACGTCGTCCTGAGGTGAGATGCCGTTGAAGCTTGGTCTCTGTCGGCAAGAAGACAAGCGGCGATCCGATGGCGGAGCTCGTAGCCGGTCGGTCCCGGCTCACGCGCTGCTTGTCGTTCCCGTTGTCTTCCTGTTGATCTTCTACTTCCATCCATTGGTGGGGATCGCCAGAGCTAGCTTGCTGGGGCTCGATCGCCTGGACCTGGCGCCCTTGATGGCGCGTCTAGTCTCACCCGGCAACTTGCGGGTCATCGGGTTCACACTTGGGCAGGCGCTTCTATCCACGGTTCTGACTCTGGCGCTGGCGCTTCCGGGTGCCCATATCTTCGCGCGCGACCGTTTTCCCGGCAAACAGATCATCCAGGCACTGACAACCGTGCCGTTTGTGCTCCCCACAGTCGTGGTGGCAGCAGCCTTCAACACGGTACTTGGCCCTACATCGGGACTGAGCCGGTGGCTTGGGGTGGATCTTCGCTACTCGCTGGCTGCGATTCTGATCGCGCATGTCTTCTACAATTACACGGTGGTAGTGCGGATGGTGCGCGGATTCTGGTCCACGCTTGATCCCCACCTGGAACAGGCGGCGCGCACGCTGGGGGCATCGCCGTGGCGTGTCTTCTCTGCGATCACGCTGCCGCTACTTCTCCCCGTCGTCGCCACGGCGGGGGTTTTGGTCTTTGTCTTCTGTTTCACCAGCTTTGGCGTTGTCCTCATTCTGGGCGGACCGCGGTTTGCCACGCTGGAAGTGGAGATCTACCGGCAGACGATCAGCTTCGCGAATCTGCCCCTTGCGGCAGCGCTTTCTCTGGTGCAGATACTGTTCACATTGGTGATGACATCGGTCTATGCGTGGCTGCAGCGGCGTATCTCGCGGCCCCTTGAACTGAAGCCCCAATGGGCGACGCAGCGCCGTCCTCGGACGCCGCTGGAGATCGGTTTCGTGACCGTCAATATCTTCGCTATGGTGGTGCTGCTCGCGCTGCCTCTGTTGACCCTCGTGGTTCAGTCCTTTGGGGCCGGCTTGCAGTACTATGCGACGCTCTTTGAGAATCCCCGACAGGGGATCTTCTATGTGCCGCCGCTTGCGGCAGTGGGAAACTCGTTGAGGATCGCGTTGATGACTACGGGGTTGGCACTGGCCTTGGGGCTGATGACGTCGCTGGCGATCTACCGACGCCGCGGCAGCTGGCTGATCGACGCGCTTTTCATGCTGCCGCTGGGCACATCGGCGGTTACGCTGGGGCTGGGGTACTTGCTCACGATGGATCGCCCGCCGCTGGTACTTCGCGGGACGGTTGCGCTCATCATCTTTGCCCATGCGCTGGTCGCGCTGCCTTTCGTCGTGCGAAGCGTCCTGCCCTCGTTGCAGTCCATCCAACCGAACCTGCGTGAGGCCGCCGCGCTGTTGGGGGCCCCGCCTGCAAGGGTGTTGGAGGAGGTGGAGCTCCCTATCGTGTGGCGGGCGTTGGCTGTCGGTGCGGTCTTCGCCTTCACGATCTCGATGGGTGAGTTCGGTGCCACGTCGATGATTGCACGGCCGGAGCTGCCGACCATTCCGGTCGCGATCTACCGCTTTCTCTCGCGGCCCGGTTCCCTCAACTATGGTCAGGCTTTGGCGATGTCGACGATCCTGATGGTTGTGTGTGTGGCCGGGTTCGTCGCCATTGAGCGACTCCGCCCACCTGGGCCGCAGGCGTTCTAGGGTTCCGGGGCACGATGACGTTTCTAGAGATTGAGGGTATCTGCAAGACATATGACGGTGCGCCTCTATTGCGCGATATCTCGCTGAGCGTTGAGCGTGGCGAGACCATCAGCCTGCTGGGTGCATCGGGTAGTGGCAAGACGACACTGCTGCGCATCATTGCCGGGCTGGAAGCCGGAGAGTCCGGCCGCGTTCGGCTCGACGGCCAGGATGTGACCCACATCCCGACTCACCGTCGGGGTATCGTCCTGATGTTTCAGGAGTACGCGCTCTTTCCTCACCGCACGGTGGCCGAGAATGTGGGCTTTGGCTTGCGGATGCAGGGTCGGCCACGGTTTGAGATCCAGGCGCGGGTGAGTGAGATGCTGGGGTTGGTGGGGTTGGCCGGACTTGAGGAACGCGGCGTGGTACAGCTGTCGGGTGGTGAACGCCAGCGTGTGGCGCTGGCGCGCAGCCTGGCGCCGGAACCACGGCTGCTGCTGCTGGATGAGCCCCTGGGGTCGCTTGACCGCAACTTGCGTGAGCGTCTGCTGGAAGACCTCGCGGTGATCCTGCGCCGAGCGGGTGTGACCGCCATCGTCGTGACCCACGATCAGACCGAAGCTTTCTCCCTGGCCGATCGTGTGGTGCTGCTTCACGATGCGCGTGTGGCGCAGGTAGGGACGCCCGAGATGATCTACCGGCGCCCGGCCAGCGCCTGGGTCGCGCGATTCCTGGGTCTGACGAATCTCCTGCCGGCAGTGAGGATGACACGCGATCATGTTCACACCGCGCTGGGCTCGCTGATCCTCAACTCGGCGCAGTGTGCCGCTGGGACTGCGCCCGCGGATGGGAACAGCCGGGGGACGGTTCTCATTCCCCCTTGGGGGATCCACCTTGTGGATGAGGATGCTCCGGCCAATGTGTTCGCCGCGACGGTGAGTCAGGCGATCTTCCAGGGGCGCACGACCAGACTCCGGCTGCGCATCGGCGAGACAACACTGGTGCTCGCCCTGGAGTTGACGGATCGGATACCTATGGTGGGAGATGCTGTGCGTGCCTGGATAGACCCGGACACGCTCTGCTGGTTTCAGTCCGAACCGGAATCGCCGGCAGACGCGGTGATGCAGATCAGATCATAGGCCGCGGAAAGGGCGCGTCTGTCCGAACTTGCCCCACGGGTCATCTCGAACGGCGACGCCGTCGTGGCGTGGATCAACTCGAGCGTGAGGGTTGGCCCACGCCGGATGATCTCCTCAGGGATCTCAATCAGCACATCCGTCCAGCTCTGCGGCAGGGGAGCGCTGGCAATGACTTGCCCAGCGGCGGTGACTGTGACGACTTGGTCTGCTGGATAGGCGAGGGCGCGGAGATGCAGGGCGCGGGCGTTCGCCGACGGAAGGTCAAGCCGCACGGTGCTGGTCAGTTCGTTCCCGGCCCAACGTCCTGTAATGCCGGCCATGTCCTCGGAGCGGAACCACCCTCGTTCAAGGTACCGCCCGTCGGCATCTGAGCCCAGATCGATACATCCGTCTGGCGGCAGTACCAGTGCCTCAGGGGGAACGAGTTCGGGCGGGGCGAGGATCTGCACTCTCACCTGGTCGTGCTGGGTGTGAATCCGCCGATCGCGCGAGAATGTGAGGTCGTCCAGCACGACGAGCATCCCTTCCCTGGTCAGCGTTGCCATCGCCTCGGCGGTGAACTGGTCTCGATCGAGCACGGCCACGTAGTCATAGTCTGAAGCGACGGCGGCTGCAACCGCCGCCGGATCGAAGGTGTACAGATATGCCAGGGGATAGTCCGGGAGCTCCACCTGGGCGGCGCGGAATGAGCCGGCAGCCGCGATCAGCGTCTTGCCGGCGGGATAATGGTCTCGAATGTAAGCTGCGGCTTGGGACGGCGGCGCGGGCATCTGTGACAGCGAGGTGGCCCAGGGCACGGCCTGAATCAGCAGGGCTAGGCTGGTGACTAGCATGGCGGCTGTAGCGGCGAGCGATCGGTTTCCGACACGCGCCCAGCCCGAGGCGATCAGCAATGCAAGGGGCGGGATCAGCGGGAGGAGCAGCCGCGGACGATCCAGCGTCTCAACCACCAAGATCTGTACGGTGATGGTCAGCGCCCAAAGCCCGAGCCAGCGGGTTCGGGGTCGTCGCCAGTCGGCATATATCAGTCCGGGGAGCACCACCAGTGCCAACCCAACATAGCGCCAGGACGCTCCCCGGGGGACCGGTGGATAGACTCCAACGCCGATCAGGGAGGTCAGCAACGTATCCCCGAACGCGAACAGCCTGATGCGCAACGCTTGGAGGATGTGCCCGGGCACGCCCAGCAGTGAGTCTGCCCTGCCGACGTGGGCGGCGTGTGTGCGGATCTGGTCAATGTAGGCTGAGAGCCCCCCCGTGGCACCGGCTGTGGGGATGAGCCAAACCAGGCTGCCGACGATGACGAGCGCTGTGGCTGCAGCCCAAATCCCCAGCGAGCGCCGGTGCGCCAGATCGTCAGCGAAGATGGCCAGGACCAGCAAAACCACAGGAAGTGCATTCTGAGGGCGCGCGCCGAATGCAAGTCCGGTCACCAGCGCCGCAGCAACGGGCGGAGTTGGGCGAGCTGGGGTGATCTGCCGATTACGCCAGGAGACCCACAGCCAGAGGCTTAGCAGAGCGATCGCCAACCCGGGCATATCGCTCAGCGCCTTTTCACTGGTCAGCCAGCTTACAGGGACCAGGGCAAAGAGCAGAGCGCCAAGCGCAGCTGTTAGCGGGCGGCCCGGGTCGACTGTCTGTCCAAGACGACATACCAGCAATGTCGCCATCGCGCCGCCTAGAGCGCCCAGCAATGTCAGTGCTGCGGTCTCGCTGGGCGACATCGCGTGGAGTGCGCGTGCCAGCGCGATATAGACCGGGAATCCCGGCGGCTGGGGCTGTTGTAGCGTGAGATCGAAATCCTCAAGGGCCAGTGCGAAGCTGTAGCTGTCGAAGTCATCGAGGCCAATGCTGCGGAAGGGGAGGTACAGCAGCAGCGTGGTGGCCAGGACCACGATGGGTAGTATCCAGTCTCGTCGGAGAGGCCCCGCCGAGCGACGTGGCGATTGCTTGGTCATTGGCAGGGAGTATACACGCCCCAGGTTGCGTTGACAACGTATCTCCGTATGTTATAATCTCGGCGTGTTCACCGTCTATCTCTCGTGAACGTAGTCGCCGCCGGCGCTGAGCAGTCTTGCGACGCTGGCGGCTGATTCTGTGATGTCATATGTGAGAATCCATCCCAAGAAACAGGACTGTGTGCTGTGCACAATCAATTCCAAGGAGGCACAAGCTCATGATCGGTAAGAAGCTCAAGATGGTGACGTCGCTGTTCCTGGTGGCGTTCACCCTGTTTGCGCTGTTCCCAGCTCTGGCGGTTCAGGCTGCTGAAGTAGAGAGCCCTTATCGCCAGGATGCCGGAACCAACCTGCTGGTTAATCCCGGCCTTGAGGGTATTGGTCGAGCCATTGACAACTCTACACCGAACTCCGGCAACTGGACCCGCGATACGTTCACCGGCGCCCAATACGGCGAGATTTTCACGCCGGAGGGTTGGGTGACGTGGTGGGAGGAAGGCGAGTTCAAGCGACCTGAGTGCAAGGTGATTCCCAACGAGACGCCCTTCAACAGTGATCCGAACCGGATCTATGAAGGGTACTATAGCGGGATGTGCTTCACCTTCTTCGGCAAGCAGAACGCGGGGTACTACCAGGTCGTCCGGAATATCCCGGCCGGCTCCCTGGTCGAGGCTTCTTTCTATGCGCACGCCTGGTCCTGTAGCGATGATAACCCTCCGCTGTCGTGCGGCGATCCCTATTCGTTCTCCTTCCAGGTAGGTGTTGATCCCAATGGTGGCACTGATCCCTTCTCTGCGAGTATCGTGTGGAGTTCTCCCTATTTCATCTACGATACCTTCGGCAAGGTCGGTCCCGTTCAGGCGACGGTCGGTGGTGCCGGCGCTGCGACGATGTTTGTCAGGGCCCATGGTAAGTGGTCGCTGAAGCACAATGATGCCTATTTCGACAATATGGCCTTGACGCTGCTGACGCCGGCAGAGACACCCACACCGACGCCCGAACCTCCGCCGCCGACGTCCGAAACTCCGCCCACGCCGCAGTACACGCCGACGCCGCGTCCAGACGGGGCCATCGTGCACGAGGTGGTCGCCGGTGATACGCTGTTCGGGTTGGCGATCACCTACGGGATTGATGTGCAGCAGATCTATGACCTGAACAACCTGGATTCGAGCAGCCTGCTGTCTATCGGCCAGGAGATCGTGCTTTCGGTATCGGGTGACATCGTGCCGACGCCTACGCCACAGGCACCTGAGCAGCCGGAGGCAGAGCAGCCGGAAGACGCCCCAGCGGACCAGCCCGCTGACGGGAACGGTGGTTTGCCCGCTTCGCCGGCCGCCGGGAAGGCCTCGGTCTGCGTGTTGGCCTTCCACGATGCCAATGGTGATATGTTCAGGCAGCCCGCAGAGGGCGAGATGCTGCTGCCGAATGCACAGATCAACATGCTGGCGCAGAGCGGCCCGGTGGATAGTCACACGACGGATGGGATCAGCGAGCCGTGGTGTTTCGACAACCTGGAGCCGGGGAACTACATCCTGCGGCATACGTCGCCTCCCGGATACGCGCTCACCGATGGTGGGCAGTGGAACTTCCTGTTAGGCGCGGATCAGGTCCTGAACGTCGAGCTGGCGTATGCCCGTGACGACGGGGCGGCTGATTCCGGCGCGACCGAAGATGCGCCGGCTGAAGAACCCGAGGACTCGAACGGCGGTTCAGGCGTGACCAATGTGCTGAACGTCGTGCTCCGCGTGAGTGGCTTTATCGTCTTGGCGCTCGCGATTGCGGTACTCGTCCTGTTCGTGCTTTCCCGACGCTCCGCGTAGTGCCGTCTCCAAGCAAGGTTATCGCGAGGCAGGCCATCGGGATTCCGATGGCCTGCTTCTTCGTTGGTGGCTATTCTGGCGCCGAGAACTCGACAGAGGGACCTGGCATCGTGGTCCGCTTTCAGCCTGGTGAGTATAGGGCCGTTCACTGTTGGAGGGGTGTTAACCTACCATTCGTCGTCCTCATCGTCCTCATCGTCCTCATCGTCGTTGCCCTCGTCGTCCTCTTCCTCATCCCCATCGTCGCTCTCATCCCAGTCGGTCCCGTCCTCAACCGCATCACCATCATCGTCGAGAATATCGTTGAGATCGCGAACGAGTTCCTCGTCCTCGAACTCGAAGACGGCTTCCAGCTCAAGCGGCACGGGATTCAGAACTTCCAGCTCAGCATGACAGGACTCGCAGTGGATGTGATCCCAACGCCTCAAGCCTTCACGGAACGTCAGCTTCTGACCACATTCCGGGCAACGGGCCATGGTTCATCTCCTTAGCCAAGTTGAGTGCGATCTCACTATATAAAAAAAGAACGCAGAAGTCAACAGTTTTGACATCTTCGCTGACTGTGCTAAGATTTTGGACAAAGCAGGTTGTGGCCCTATTGCCGAGTTATCTCCGCTTTCTGGGCTGCAGACGGCTTAGGCACCAGACGCAGTCATACGATCTTCGATCATCATTGCGGTGGCGTGCAAGCGGCTGTTGCCTTTGAGATAACACGCACCTTTATAGAGAGGCGATCCACCAAGGTCGCCCGCCACCATATCACGGAGTACTTATTATGAATTCCAAACAAGTCAGAATCATTTTTCGGATCGTCGGTGCTCTTGTCCTTGGGTCTCTTGGTATCGCTCTCGGGTCGCAGCTGGAGCGCTTTCCTGTGGTTCCTGCATCAGCTTACCAGTATGCTATGGCTTCTGCCGGTCTGGCAGGTGGTGTTCTGGGCTGGATATTCACGCCACGGTTGGTGCTCAGGCCGTTCAATCGCTTTCGGCGCTTCATTGATCACGCTGACAGCGTTCCTGCAACGGTGATCTTGTCGGGTGCGGTCGGGCTGTTTGTCGGCCTGGCCCTAGGGGCCATCGCTGCCTACCCAGTCTCTCACCTCCCCGAGCCTCTGGGTGAGTTTCTGCCTTTCTTCATCGCCGCTGCCTTCGGCTATGCCGGTTTGACCATCATGGTCGCGCGCCCCGACCTACTGCCGGGCCTTCGCGATCGCTTCTTGACCAAGGAGCCCGGGCCGGAGTCAGTTGAGGAAGAGCTCCCGTCCACGCCGATGGGGATCTTGCTGGATACCAGTGTCATCATTGACGGGCGTATCGCCGATGTCTGCAGAACGGGGTTCATCCAGGGGGAGTTGGTGGTGCCGCTGTTCGTGCTGAATGAGCTGCAGCATGTGGCTGACTCCGCAGATACGCTGCGCCGCAATCGCGGTCGCCGTGGTTTGGAGATCCTCCGGCAGTTGCAGGAAGAGTCACCGGTGCCGGTGCACCTTGTCGACGAGGATATGCCGACCGTACGCGAGGTTGACGACAAACTGATCGCGCTGGCCAAGGAGATGAATGCGGCCATTCTCACCAACGACTACAACCTCAATCGCGTGGCCGAACTCCAGTCTGTGCGGGTCCTGAATGTCAATGAGCTAGCCAACGCTGTAAAGACTGTTCTGCTCCCGGGCGAGACGTTTGCTATTCACGTGCTCCAGGAAGGGAAGGAATACAATCAGGGCGTCGGGTATCTGGATGATGGTACGATGGTAGTGGTAGAGGATGGTATCTCCTACATCGGCGCAACCATTGACTTGACGGTGAACAAAGTCCTGCAGACAGCGGCCGGGCGGATGATCTTTGCGCGCCCCAGGGATACCGAATCGTAGCCACCCGTAAGGGGGAATGACGTGGCACTCAGGGTCTACAACTTCCTCTCCCGGAAGCTTGAGAGATTCCGGCCCACTAATCGCGAGCGGGTCAGCATGTACGTGTGCGGCCCAACTGTCTACGATCATGCTCACCTGGGACATGCGAAGACGTACGTGGTCATGGATGTGGTCGCCCGGTATCTCAAGCTACGGGGATTCGAGGTGCGCCACGTCCGCGGCCTCACCGATATCGACCCCATCGCGGATGGGGAGGAAGATCGTCTAGCGTCGGGGGCCCGGAGGCTGGGCATCATGCCTTCGGAGTTGGCTGACACCTGTATCTGGAGTTTCCATGACGATATGGATGCTCTGGGGGTGCTGCGCCCCAGCATCTCCGCGCGGGCTTCGTGTCACATTCCCAGGATGATCACCTGGATCGAGGATCTTGTCGACCTTGGCCATGCCTATGAAGCTGGCGACGCCGTCTATTTCTCTATGGATCGGCAAGCTGATCGCGGCAAGTTGTCGGAGCAAGTTTGTGGCGTGCAGCAGGCCAATGCCGACCTCGATCGAGGTCAGGACAGGCGCAATCCAGCGGATTTCGTGCTGTGGCGGGCGGTGGATTCTGAGAATCCTCAGCACTGGCCGAGCCCGTGGGGGCAGGGGACCCCCGGTTCACACGTCGCCTGTCCGGTGATGGCGAACACCTCGCTGGGCAAGACCTTCGACATCCACGGGGGAGGAGTCGGCGACCTTGTGCCACACAACGATTGCGAGTTCGCTCAATCTGAGGCCCACAATGGTGTGCCTTCTGCCAAGTACTGGTTCTTGGTGGGCGATCTGCGCGTTGCTGGTCAGCGGATGAGCCGGAGCCTGGGCAATCACCTGACCATCAAAGATGCCCTCAAGCTCTACTCACCCGAGGCGATCCGCTACTTCTCGTTGTCCAAGTCTTACCGTGAATCCGTTGATTTCCGCCGGGATGCGCTGCGGGCTGCCCAACGTTATGTGGATCATCTGCATCAGACAGTGCGGCTCCTCCGGTGGCGTATGCAGGAGACGCTTCCATCTATGGGGTCAGGCACTGCAGCTTTCTCGAGTTTTGCATCCCTGCCGGACTATCGTGAAGACTTCTGCGACGCAATGGACGATGACTTTGACACGTCACGAGCCCTAACCGTGATCTTTGATCTGGTCGAGGAAGTGGACCGTACGCTGATGGCAGACCGCCAGGCCAGCCTGGGTACACTGTCGACAATGGATAGGCTTTTCCGCGATCTCGCCGGTGATGTTCTAGGTATCCTGCCTGAAACGGTGGAGCTGTCAGGGGAGGGGAAGCTTGTTGAGCAGCTGGTTGAGACGCTTCTAGAGCTGCGATCCGACCACATAGCTGCCAAGCAATGGAACCAGGCGGAAGCTATTCGCAGCAAGCTAGATGAGATGGGTGTGATTATCCAGGATGGCCCGCAGGATACGTCCTGGCGACTGAAGGGTAGCTAGGGAGGTGCGGGAGACGCTTTTCGGCCGCCACGCTGTCTGTGAGTCGTTACGGGCCGCGCGGAGGCATGCCTACCGACTGGTGATGGCCAAGGGCACCGTACAGATAAGCATCACTGAGGAGATCGTGTCCCTCGCGCAGACCCGCAACGTGCGCGTCGATACGGTGTCTCGCAACGAATTGACCCGGATGGCCGGCACCGATCAGCACCAGGGCGTTGGTCTGGAGACCTCAGGATATCCCTACACCAGTGTTGACGATATGCTCG
>CBFCZM010000011.1:0-19121 GCA_965602565.1 uncultured Anaerolineae bacterium | reverse complement strand
GGGAATACCTGCTGTGAGACGGAAGTAGGGCACGACGATGCCCGGACCTCGATGGCGCCGGTGCTGCAGGAGCTCTTCCTGGCGGCCCGCGGTCCATTGAACGGGCGCGCGGTGGATGTTCGTCGACCTGTGGACCTGCACCATCTGGGACACTCCTCGGGGGACGGGGTGACCTTCGAGGCGATCAAGGCCGAGATCGAGAAAGCTGCAGAGATCGGCGGGTGGAGTGTGTGGATGATGCACGGCGTGGGATCCGATACCCACGGTCTCTACATCGAGCCGGCGGAGCACGAGAAGTTGGTGCAGTGGCTGGGCACGAACAAAGAGCTGGTCTGGACGGCGCCGTTGATCAAGGTCGCGCAGCACGTCGCACATCAGCAGGCATGAGAGAACACTAACAAGTGCGGCGCAGACCGAACCAACACGCTTGCACCGGGGAGTTTTCGTGGAACTGAGGCTCGTGGCCTGATTGGCCGGCGAGCTTCTGTTGAGCTGTAGCGGATGTGTGGGCCAATGCCGGGAACAGACTATGACAACTGATTTGCGTGGTGCGCCTTCTGAGATGCGTGTGCCGCCCAAGGTTGTCTTGGGCGGACTGGTAGTGTTGCAGGCTGTCATATACGTGGCGGTGGAGCTGTTGCCCTACTCGCGCTGTGCGGTGAACATGGCTGTGACACGGTTTTTCGGTCTGTTCGTCGCGTGTGGCGTGGGTTGGTATCTCGCCGATTGGCATGACGCCGTGGGCCGGTGGTTCGCCGTCTTCGCGACGGTCGTTGGCATGGCCTTCGCCGGCCTGAGTCTAGCGTCGCCGGCGGCACTGTCCTGGGCTGCTCTGACGCCGATCATCACGTTGGCGATGATTGGCCTCCCGGCTGCACTTCTGACTGCTGCGCTGGAGTCGGTTGTTGTGCTGTTCATGAGCAGTCTGCTACGGGGTGACGTCACAGCAGGTGGGGTGGCTGCTGTCTCTGTCTGGGGAGCGTTGGCCGCAGTCTACGTTGTCTACCGTCCGTTTGAGACTCGGATCAGGTGGCTGTCCATATACTTCGACCAGGCACAGCGTCAGTTGGAGGAGGCACGAGACCGCCGCGCCGAATACGAACAGGCACTCGATGACCTGACGCATGCTAACCGGCAGATGGTGTTGATGAACCGGCGCGTCGCCGGACTGCGACAGGTCGCTGAAGAGGCACAGAAGTCCAAGACTCGGTTTGTGGCCAGGGTGAGTCACGAGTTCCGGACACCGCTCAACATGATCATTGGGCTGGTGGACTTGATGGTCACATCGCCTCAGATCTACGACGTGTCGCTGTCTCCTCGGATGCGAGAGGCCCTGCGGGTCGTCCACCGCAACTGCGAGCACCTGGCTGATATGGTCAATGACGTCCTCGATCTTACGCGTATCGAGATGGATCGTATGGTGCTGCACAAGGAGCGCGTCGATCTTGGTGTCGTCATCGGCAGCGCAACAGAGGCTGTGAGCCCTCTGCTGGAGAGTAAGGGGCTGAGCCTGGAGACCACGGTGCCCAAGGACCTGCCTGAGATCTACTGTGATCGGACGCGCATCGAGCAGGTGATTCTGAACTTGCTGAGCAACGCGGCTCGCTACACCGAGCACGGGGGGATCACGCTCTCCGTCATATCCACCGAGCAACGACGTGTCACGGTGAGTGTGCAGGACACCGGCTCGGGCATCCGCTCGGAGGATGTCGACCGTATCTTCGAGCCTTTCTGCCAGGGCACGAGTGAGCTGTGGCGTGATCGGGGCGGCAGTGGACTCGGGCTAAGCATCAGCAAGCAGTTCGTGGAGCTGCACGGCGGGAGTATGCGGGTCGAGAGCGTTCTGGGAGCGGGCACCACCTTTGTCTTTGATCTTCCTGTGAGCCCTGATCTTGGGCCGGTGGCCAGGCCCGGACACCAGATCCGTGAAGATTGGGTGTGGCGGGAACGGCAGACACGACCGAACTTCCCGGAGTCTCATTACAGTCCACGGGTCGTTGTCTGTGACGAGACCGGGGATCTTGATCCCTTCCTGGGGTCCTGGCAAGATCGGGTCGAGTTTGTGCCGGCTCCGGGCGTGGAGCGCGCGCTTCAGGCTCTACAGGAGTCGCCAGCCCAGGCTGTGCTGCTGAACGGTCGAGATCTTGAGCAGGTATGGTCCCACATTGAGGTCGTCCGTCACGCCGCCAACGGGGCGCCGGTGATCGGTTGCTCTGTCGTCTGTAACCTCGACCGTGCTCGGAGTCTTGGTGTCTGGGACCATCTCGTCAAGCCTGTGCGGCGCGCTGATCTCATTTCGGCGCTTCAGGCTGCGGGGCCCGGCGTATCACGCGTGCTCGTGGTGGATGATGATCCTGACGCGGTTCAGCTCTTCGCCGACATGCTGCAGACATTCGACGCGGATCTGGAGATCCGCAAGGCCACGGATGGTCACCACGCGCTAGCACAGCTCAGAGACGATCCACCTGATATGCTGTTGTTGGATCTTGTTATGCCTGAAGTGGATGGGTGGCAAGTTCTGGAAGCCATGGCTCACGATGATTCAATCCCGTGCTTGCCGACTTTCTTGATCTCCGCCCAGGATCCGCGGGATCAGTCGTCCAGGAGCGGTTTCCTTATAGCTTCGGTAAGTGACGGCATCTCGCCTACGAGGGTGATTCTGTCCTCTCTGAAGTTGGCAGAAGTGCTGCTGGAGCCTGCGGGCCCGGGGCCCGGGGACTCACCAGATCCAGCGCTTCAACGAACTGGCGCGGGCGAACGGGCTTGATGAGATACTTCGCGGCCCCCAGGGATAGCGCCAACTGCTCTTCTCTGACGACGGAGCAGACGATGACCGGGATGTGGCGGGTGCGATTGCCTTCGTGAAGCCGCATCAGGACACGCCACCCGTCCATGTCCGGCAGCATCACGTCCAGGATGATGACGTCCGGTAGGTTGTCCTCCACCAGGTCCAGGAGATCCTGTCCTCTTGTGGTGCTCGTGATGTGGTACCGTGTGCCGATCGCAGCGTCCCGGTAGAGCCGCGCCATATCCTCGTTGTCATCCGACACCAGGACGGAGATCTTACCCACCGATGGGGTCTGGATCCAGACAAACGCTTGTCCGTGATCAATGCAAGTCCTGAGGGATACGTTCGCGGGTGTCCGGATATCTTCGGTGAATGTGGTGCTATCAAGGCCTGTGTCCGGAGGGACGGGGCCTGTCACTGTGATGAGGGCGTCGCCATCTTCCAGGCGCGCATAGATCGAGATGTGTCCACCGGCGGTCCTTCGTGCCAGGCGTTGGATGACTGAAAGCAGCACCTGGTGCATGACGACAGGATGGACGGCGGTCACGAGGCCGGCCTGTACAGACATTACCTCGACGTTAGCGCGCAACTCCGGCGGTAGGCAATCCAAGAATTCAAGGACGCCGTTAATCAGTTCGCCCACATCGGACACTGTCTCAGGGGTCTGGCGGTTCAAGGCTGCCAATTCTCGTTCCATCTGGGCTTGCCAGTTGGCGGTTTGATTGACCTTCTCCGTACCTGGCGATGGATGCGCGACGTCGCTCTCTGTTTTCCCCGAGTGACCTTGCTCCCACAGTACGCCTGCCAAGAGGTGGGTCGCTCTTCGCTGCAGGCGGTTGACCGTCCTGCGACTGACGTTGAGCCTGTCGGCGGTTTCCTCCTGTGTCAGCTTGAGCACGAACCGGTGGTGCAGCAAATCATGAAGTTGTTGGGTGTAGGCGCTGATGGGCGTAGCCGTGGCGGGTGCCAGGTTCTGGATGCCCTCCACTATCGCAGATCGTACCATTGGTACGCAGCTCTCGACATCGCACCCAATCACTGCGCACAGGAGGGCCGACGGGTGGTAATCCGGGTCATATAAGTGGGACAGCGCGCTCTGGAGCGCCGCCTCAAAGTCCTGATTCGTCATGTTGATTGTCATTTTGGCACAAGCTTGTCACAATGTCGGCGTGGACTGGCGTGTCATTGTATGCTAAACTAATGATATCTGACGCCCTGGGAGCGTCAAGTATGTCCACAGCGTTCTTTTGCGAAGCGAGGAGGAATCAGATGAGCCACAGAAAACTGAGTCGGCGCGATTTCTTGCGCGTGAGCGCACTGGCGGCTGCAGGTGTCACCTTGGCCGCGTGCGGTGCCGGGACCCCGGATGCGACCGAAGAGCCTCAGGAGCCGTCTCCGGACGAGGCTGCTCCTGTCGTGGAGCAGGTGGGGATCTCTTTCATGGGGTGGGGCGGCACCGAGGAAGATGAGGGCGTTCGCGCCGCCATCGAGGTCTTCCAGGACGAGACGCCCGATGTCACGGTGGACTGGATTCACACGCCAGAGAACTACACCGACAAGCTTCTGTCGATGGTTGCTGCGGGCACGCCACCGGATACGGCATTCGTGGGCAGTGGGGATTTCCAGCCGTTTGCGTGTGATGGGCTGTTGCTAGATATCACGGGCTGGTTGGAAGCTGATCCTGATCTTGGCAAGCCCGACTACTTCATCGAGCCCCAGGAAAAGGAACGCTGCACGGTCAATGGGCGCTGGTACGGCATCGGTTCGTGCTGGGTCGCCCCGCACATCTACTACAACGCCGATATCTTCGACGAAGCCGGCATTGAAGGCCCGAGTGCTGATCCCGAGGAAGTGTGGGATTGGCCAACCTTCCTGGATATCGCCACGCAATTGACCGTGGATACCGGCGGTAAGCACCCCGGCGAGGCCGGGTTTGATCCGGACAACATCGATCGCTGGGGCGTTCACTGGCCCACCTGGTCGATCCCGCTCAGTGCCGTCATTTCCTCGAATGAGGGCCGATTTCTGAACCCGGATACGGGACTGCTGGGGCTGGACCAGCCTGAGGCTATCGAAGCGGTTCAGAAGGTCGCGGATCTGGTTCTGAAGGACCAGGTCAGCCCGCATGCCGGTGCGTTTGAACAGCTGGGTATGAGCAACACCCAGATGCTTGAGACAGGCAAACTGGCCATAGCGATTGATGGCTCGTGGGCCCTGGCATGGATGTGCAAGATCGAGGCGACACTGGGCTGCGCGTCTCTGCCCAAGCTGAAGGTCCCCGCCACCGATATGCAGGCGCACCTGCACTCCGGATTCAAGGACTCCACGGAACCGGAGGCAGCGTGGAAGTGGCTGCGCTTCCTGGCGACCGAGTACTATCAGTTGCTGTTCCTCGAAATGGGGCTCTGGCTGCCCAGCCAGCGCGATCTGATGACCGAGGCAGGTCGCCAGAAGTGGATGACGCTGCTCACCGCCCCTGGTGAGGGCGTCCATCCTGAGGGCTATGAGAAGATCGTGACGGAGTTTGTGCCCAAGTATGGCGTCGTTCTCTACCAACCCCCCGGTTTCCCCGAAGCTTCATCCATCATCAACCCGGCGTTTGACGCCATCTGGGTCGGTGATATGACGGCAGAGGAGGCTCTGACGGCGGCGGTGCCGGAAGCGAACGCGATCCTGGAGAAGGAAACCTGCGACGTCGCAGGCTAGGCTCGACTCGCCTTGGAACAGGGCATATCGCGTCATGCGGTATGCCCTGTTCGGTTGGTGTCACCTGTGGAGGTTCTATGAGCAGTCTGAGACTATGGTTCAAGAAGCCATCTGTAAGGCGCACGCTGATCGGGTACATCTTCGTCGGTCCCTTCATACTCGGTGTGCTTCTGTGGGTGGTCGTGCCAGCAGCTACTGCGGGGTGGTTGGCTTTTCAGGAATGGGACATGATCACGCCGGCGGAATTCGTCGGGTTTGCCAACTTCAGAGAGCTTCTGGGGGACAAGCTGCTGCTCCAGGCATTGAAGGTCACCGCGGTCTACACTTTTGTCTCGGTGCCCCTGGGCATGGTGCTCGGTTTTCTGATTGCTCTGTTGATGAACTCGAAGGTTAGGGGAATCGAGGCCTTTCGCACAATCTACTATATTCCCAGCATCGTGCCCGCCGTGGCGAACTCGGTCCTATGGGCCTGGATCCTCAACTCGGAGTTCGGTCTGCTCAATGCCGGTCTGCGCGCCATCGGATTGAACAAAATCCTCTGGCTGCAGAAGCCCGAGTGGGCATTGCCTGCCCTGATTCTGATGAGCCTGTGGGGCGTGGGTGGCAGTATGGTGATCTACTTGGCGGGGCTCCAGGGCATCCCCCAGGTGTACTATGAAGCGGCGGACATCGACGGTGCTGGGCCACTCCTCAAGCTCTGGAATATCACCATTCCCTTGATGTCTCCCGTCATCTTCTTCAACCTCATCATGGGTATCATTGGCTCGTTCCAGGCTTTTACGGCGGGCTATTTGATTACGGATGGTGGACCACAGAACTCGACGCTATTCTACGTGTTGTATATGTATCGCAATCTCTTTGCCTACCGCAAGATGGGATACGCTTCTGTGCTGGCCTGGGTGCTGTTCTTCATCCTGGCTGCGATGACGGCCCTGATTTTCAGAGGGGAAAGGAACCGGGTGTATTATGAGTCTAGCTAGTCAAGGTGTCGTGCCGCACCGCCGCGGGTCAGCCACGGCAAGCGCGAGCCGTCGGCGGACATGGAGTCGTGCCCTGAATTGGACGCTCCTGCTTGCCGGTTCCATCCTGATGATGATGCCGTTGATCTGGATGCTGAGCAGCTCCTTGAAGCTTGAGACGCGCGTTTTCGAGTATCCGCCGCGGCTCATCCCCGAGCCAGCGCGTTTCGCCAACTATGTGGACGCTCTGACATACAAACCTTTCCATCTGTATCTCAGGAACACGGTATTCCTGGTCACGATGAACGAGATTGCCGTGTTGTTCACAGCTTCGTTCTGTGCCTACGGCTTTGCGCGCGTCGATTTCAAGGGACGCAGTTTCTGGTTCACCGTGCTGTTGGCCGTGATGATGCTCCCCGGCATCGTGTTGATGGTGCCGAGTTTTGTCATCTTCAGCCGGTTGCACTGGATTGATACTTTCCTGCCGCTGGTCATCCCCCCCTTCTTCGGGGGCGGTGCGTTTAACATCTTCCTGCTGCGCCAGTTCTTCCGGAGCATTCCCGAGGATCTGGCCGATTGCGCGCGGATCGACGGATGTAACGAGTTCGGCATCTATGCTCGTGTGATGCTGCCGCTGGCCAAACCGGCGCTGACGACTGTCGCGATCTTCACCTTCATCGGCGCCTGGAACAATTTCATGGGGCCGCTGCTGTATTTCAACTCCTCTGAGAACTACACGGTATCCATTGGTTTGGCGATGTTCCGCAGTGTGATGCGCACGCGGTGGGATCTGCTGATGGCTGCCTCGGCAGCAATGACGGTACCGATGATCATCGTCTTCTTTGCTGCCCAGCGTTACTTTGTGCAGGGTATTGTGCTGACCGGCCTCAAGGGCTAGACACTAAGGAGAACACACCATGGCAATTGCCGAAACCGCACGTTCGTTCCCTCTGGATCAAGTCCAACTTCTGAGGGGTGAACTAGAGCGCAGGTACGATCTGAACCGCTCATACGTGATGAGCCTGACCAACCGCAGTCTCTTGCAGAACTTCTATCTGGAGGCCGGGCTCCTCAGGGGAATCCTCCGCGCCACGAGTCACGGCGATCCTGGGGTTGGCGACGATTGGCACTGGGGGTGGGAGTCGCCGACGTGCCAACTGCGTGGGCACTTCCTGGGGCATTGGCTCTCTGCCGCAGCCCGGATGGTCGCGACAACGGGGGATATCGAGGCCAAGGCTAAGGCCGACACCATTGTCGCCGAGCTGGCGCGTTGCCAGGAGCGGAACGGCGGCGAGTGGGTTTTCTCCATTCCGGAGAAGTATTACGACTGGATCGCCCAGGGCCACAGGGTCTGGGCGCCCCAGTATACCGTACACAAGACACTGATGGGCCTGGTGGATATGGCGAAGTTCACCGGCAGCGAGCAGGCGGTTGAGATCCTGGAGCGGACGGCCAAGTGGTTCACGCGTTGGACCGGTCAGTTCTCCCGTGAAGAGCTGGATGACATACTGGACGTGGAAACCGGAGCGATGCTGGAGGCGTGGGCCGATCTCTACGGCATCACCGGTGATCCCGAGCATCTTGAGCTGATGCGCCGCTACGACCGCCCGCGGCTCTTTGAGCGGTTGCTGGCAGGTGAGGACCCGTTGACCAACCGGCATGCGAACACCACGATTCCGGAGGCTCACGGCGCAGCGCGTGCCTATGAGGTGACCGGGGAGGAGCGCTATCGCCGGATCGCGGAGGCCTATTGGGCCTGCGCCGTCACAGATCGCGGCACGTTCTGCACCGGTGGCCAGACCAACGGTGAGATCTGGACTCCGCCCTTTGAGTTCGGCACGCGCCTTAGCGATATGACGCAGGAACACTGCACGGTCTACAATATGATGCGACTGGCGGACTTCCTTTTCCGCTGGACCGGCGATGTCCAGTATGCCGACTACATCGAGCGCAATCAGTACAACGGCATCCTGGCGCAGCAGAACCCCAAGACCGGCATGATCGCCTATTTCCTGCCTCTGGAGCCGGGCGCCCACAAGCTGTGGGGATCGCCCACAAACGACTTCTGGTGCTGTCACGGCAGCCTTGTCCAGGCGCACACGTTCCATAATGCCTACACTTTCTACGAGCGCGATGCAGGACTCTCGATCTGCCAGTACACCCCCAGTGCGCTGCAGTGGAGCCGCGACGGTGTCCCGGTCTCTATTGAGCAGCGGTTCGATGCTCAGACTTCCGTTCATGGACCGGCCACGGGTGATGGCCTGCTGCACCGCCCCGACGCGTGGGTCGTGGAGATCTCGGTGAAGACCGAGCGGCCGGTCGACTTCTCACTGGATCTGCGGATGCCCTGGTGGCTGGCTGGACGTGCGAGCATCTCTGTTAATGGCGAGCCGGTCAACGTTCCGGGAACCCCTTCTCAGTTTGATACGGTGACTCGCATATGGCATCAAGACACGGTGCGTGTGGAGCTGCCCAAGTCCCTGTGGACGTGTCCCCTGCCGGATGAGCCGGATCGGGTTGCCTTTATGGATGGCCCTATGGTCCTGGCCGGTCTCTGTGACGGGGAACGTACGCTGGTCGGTGATCGGGACGATCCCGCGTCGATGCTCGCGCTGGACAATGAGCGTGAGTTCACCTACTGGCGGTCGGACTATCGTACGATCAATCAGGATCGTGGCTTGCGGTTCAAGCCGCTGCACGAAATAGTGGATGAATCCTACACGGTCTACTTCCCCGTGAAGCCGGTTTGAGCACCACAGAACTGAACTGGAGTCGCTCAAGATGTAGGTATCGATCCTCGATCGTTGATTAGGAGCATGCCGATGGATCACAAAACCTATTCACATGCTGTCTGCCGCCCGCTGAATATCACAGACGTCGCCGTCACCGGCGGGTTCTGGAAGCGGATCGTGGACCAGAGCCGGGCGGTGGGGCTGCCCGCGGTGTTGACGGAATACGAGAACCGGAACATCGTGAAGAACTTCATTGACGCTGCAGCGGGCCGCCCGCGAGCGAAGGACGAGAACGCGGGCAACTACGACGAGTTCCTTTTCAAGGCACTGGAGGCCTGCAACTACTACCTTGGTCAGCCTGGCACAGATGCCCTGCGCAAGCAATACGAGCGGATCCGCGATATCGTGTTGGCTGCTCAGGAGCCGGACGGCTACCTCAACACGCTTGCGACGCAGACGGGCACCCCTCACCACAGCGAGGAGACGCATCAGGAGTTGTACGCGGGCGGCCATCTCATGGAGGCCGGCATCGCTGAGCGGCGCTCTACGGGCAAGACGGTGCTGTTTGACGCCGCCCGACGGTATATCGATTGCCTCATCGACGGGTACGGTCTTGACGGACACGGTCTTGATCGCCACTGGCAGGCCTGGAAGTGGCCCGATCATCCCAACGTCGAGATGGCTCTCGTGGAGCTGTACCGGGTCACAGGTGAGAAGAAGTACCTCGAGTTCTGTGACTCCGTCTGGAAGCACGCTGAGTACCGTGACCGCACGCAGATGACGAACCACGCGGTATGCGAAGTGCTGCACGCTACCGGTGGCGCGGATTACTACCTGGAAACCGGCGACAGAGCGGTCTGGTCAGCTACGCAGCGTCTCTGGAAGGACATGCTCAAAAAGGTGTATGTCACCGGCGCTATCGGCTCGACACACCGGGGTACCACGCACGAATCCGTTGGCAAGGAGTTCGCATTGACCAACGACCAGGCCTATGCTGAAACGTGCGCTGTGGTCAGTCTTGTGTTCTGGAGTTGGCGGATGTTTCTGGGCACCGGCGAGCCCGGTTACATAGACATGCTTGAACGCGCGCTTTACAATGGCGTTCTGGGCGGGATGAGCGTGGACGGTCGCGAGTACTTCTACGAGAATCCTCTGGAGTATCGAGCCGTGTGGGCCAGGGGATCTGCCGCCATTGAGGATCAACGCGCTGATTTCCGCGGAAACGACTACAGGCGCAAAGCGTTCCACAACTGCTCTTGTTGCCCGCCAAATGTGCAACGTCTGCTTGCCTCGTTGCAGCAGTATATCTACTCGGCTGAGGGCCGGAACGTATGGGTGAATCTGTTTGCAGGCTCACAGGCGACGGTGCCGATACATGGCGGCCAGACCGTAACACTTCGGCAGGAGACAGACTACCCCTGCGACAGCAGGATCGAGATCAGTATTGGCCTTCAGGGGGGGGCTGCGGCGTTCTCGTTGAAAGTGCGTGTGCCCGCATGGTGCAGCGGCGCCAGAATCGCCGTCAACGGCGAAGTGGTCGTGCGGGATGCCTGCGGCGGCTACGCGGCTCTGGACCGCACGTGGTCCAACGGCGACACCGTAACTGTCGACCTGCCTATGCCGGCGCGACTTGTGCAGTCGCACCCGAAGAACATCGCCAACTACGAGAAACTGGTCATCGCTCGGGGCCCGATCATCTACTGCCTGGAGGCCATCGACAATCCTGACGTGGATATCTTCAGCGTCGTGCTTCCGCTAGACACTGCGTTCAGAGAACACAGGACCGGTTCTCTTGGCGGCGTGGTCGTGCTGGAAGGTAATGCACTGCTCCGCGACGATTCTGATTGGGATCGGGCTCCCTACCAACCATTTGACCCACGCCACAGGCCGAATCTGACGCCGGTGAGGATCTCTGCGATTCCGTATTATGCGTGGGCCAATCGCGGCAAGACTTCGATGATCACTACGCTTCCATATGTGAGATGATGGCTCTGATGCTGCCATGGCGTACGCAGAACCACGCTGCCATCTCAGCGCACACGTTGATGGAAGCACGGACTAAGGAGACTATGTGATGAACAGACTATCGTTTATAGACCCACGATCAGTGGGATCTGTTGGCGGATTCGTTGGCCGGCGCTTCCACGCCAACCGTGAGGCGCGGCTGAAAGATGTGATGCTGTCGGAGCAGTTCATCCGTCTCCACGAGCAGAAGCGGCATGACGATTGGTTCTGGATGGGTGAGCAGATCGGCAAGTGGCTGGATGCGTCGGCCTATGCGGGCCTCATCGCCAAGGATGAAGTGCTGCTGGACCGGGTGGGCGAAGTTCTCGATCGGCTGGCGGCGAGCCAGGAAGCGGATGGTTACCTGGGCATCACCGGTTTCTACCACCGCAATCCGGTCCGCGGCATGGAGCTTTACGAGATGTACTACGTCCTGCACGGACTGCTGGTGTGTGCGGACCTGCTTGATTCTGCAATCGCGCTGGAAACGGCACGCAAGCTGGGGGCGTATATCATCAAGACTTGGGGGGGGGAAGCGGGCCAGTTTCCACTCGTCGGGCGGTATCCTGGCAACGGGCATACCGGGGGTGAGGGCACGCTGATTCTGGAGCCGATCGTCATGCTGGGGCAGCGAACCGGCGATGAACGCTTCATCAAGTGGGGCGAGGACACGCTTCGGATGTGGGATACGTGGCTGGAGGCGCATCCTAGATCGACACACACCTGCGGGTACACGGCAAAGAAGCAATTCGCTGCGGGTGAGAAGGATGTGTGGGAACTGCGAGAGAACATCCACGCGCACACGTACCACATGACGCTGTTGGGCGTGGCTGCGCTGTACAATGCCACAGGCAACCCGGAGTACCGGGACGTCGTCTTGGGCAGTGTGGACCGCCTGGCGAAGGAGTGGATCTTCCTGACCGGGGGCATGAGTTCGCTGGAGCGCTACGTCCCGCGCAAGTACTACCACCAGAGGAACCAGATCGAGGTCTGCCCGCAGCACACCTGGATTCTTCTGCTGGCGCAGGCGTTGGAATGGACCGGTGAGGCGTGTTACGCAGCCGAGATCGAACGCGACCTCTTCAACCACTTCTTGGCTGCGCAAATGTCGGATGGCTCGAACTGGAGCTACTTCACGCCGCTGAACGGACGCGCGCGCGAGCCATCCACGCCCAACTGCTGCAACGCCGCCGGCCATCGTATCGCCGGGCGGATGCCCACCTACCTCTACGGCGTGCGTGACAATGGACCCGCTGTGTTGATGTACGGTGAGAGTGACGCGACGCTGGCGCCGGCCGGTCTACCCAGTATCAGGCTCAGACAGGAGACGACCTTCCCGTCAAGCGGTGAGGTCACCCTATATGTGGATCCCGAGACCCCGGCAGCTTTCCCGCTGCAGCTGCGGATTCCGCCCTATGCCGGCCAGGCGGCAGTGACCGTCAACGGCGAGCCGATACCGGTGTCCGGCGGTGAGTATGCCGTCCTGGAGCGTGTCTGGCAGCCGGGGGATGTAGTCAACCTATCGCTGCCGTTCGACGTGACGTGTCAGGCTAATGAGGACGTGACGGCTGTGGTTCGGGGGCCGTTGGTGTATGCTTACTTCCAGGATGCTCAGCGCGACACCGTGGTTTTCCACCACCGCCGCGGTATGTATCCTGAGGACGTCGTTCTGGATATCGACCCGGCGAGCCTTGCCGAGAGCGTCACTGAAGTGCCTGCGGAAGATGGGCACCTGGTGGGGCCGGTCTTGAGCATCCCTGCGCATACCCGGAGCCGGGCACCAATCTTTGCACAGCCGGATGCTAATGCAGCGCTGGGCCAGCGCGAGGCAGGTACCGTCCTGCTACATCCCTTTGTCAACCAGGGCGCGATCCGCGGGGAGTATGGCGTTTTCCTTGAGCACGACAAATCGTAAAGGGGCCTCATGGCCACGTTCACGATCAACACGGGTGATATGGTAAGCACGATCAACCCCAACATCTACGGGCATTTTGCCGAGCATTTGGGTCACTGCATCTACGACGGTGTTTGGGTCGGTGAGGACTCCGCGATCCCTAATACCAATGGCATCCGCGATGATGTGGTGGCAGCACTGAAGAAGATGAAGCTGCCGGTGATTCGCTGGCCCGGTGGCTGCTTCGCCGACGACTATCACTGGGAGGATGGCGTCGGTCCGCGCGACTCTCGCCCGCGCCGTGTCAATGTCCACTGGGGCGAGGTGGTTGAGAGTAACCAGTTCGGCACTCAGGAGTTCGTCCAGTTCTGCCGCATGGTAGGGGCTGAGCCCTACTTTGTGGGCAATGTGGGCTCCGGCGCTGCGCGCGAGATCCGCGAGTGGGTCGAGTACTGCAACTTCGATGGCGACGGACGGTAGATACGCTGATCTCCTGTAACAGCGTCTCCAGGTGTGGAGTCCAGTGCAGTTCATCGTGCCGCGCGAGTAGCTTGCTGGTACTCACCAAGTTCGGCTGCAGTCGTAGCGGACAAACGTAGCCCAGGGCCTCCCAGATCACCCGCAAGGCAGCGTCCACCTCGGGACCATACGTCCGACCACGCTCCCGCAAACGTGGGCTACGGGTCAGATCGCTTCCCAGACAACGGATCAGTGCCTTACGGTGCATACCTGTGTAGATTATCATCGTGTCCAACATCTGACTGCGTGTCCTCCGATCTTCTTGTTGATAGCGTTCTTGCATACGGCGGAGATACTGATAGCGCTCTTCGATACCCATATCTTGGTCTGTGGCCATGGTTCACCTTCGGTAACCTTTTCATTTGGTAGAACCGTACCACTTCGGTGACATTTTCGGTGACTCAATGCCACCACTTGACAAGACACATACGCTCCTCTAGGATTGGTATGTCATATGTCTGCAGTCATGAATAGCCGTGGTTCATTTCCTTGCTTGCCGACCCGAGTCCTCCGGAAGCTGAATGTGACCCGGAAGAGCTGTCTGCTTGCCGAGCACGATCCCTGGACTATCCGCCTGCTCCGCGTCTATCTGGAGAAGTGCGGATTCGGTGTCGTGCAAGCGTTCGAGGGACAGGATGTGCTTCCGCTCGCGATGGAGACCCGACCCACCGCCATTCTGCTGGAGAGCGATCTCCCTGGTACGCTGAGGAGTGCTGCCGTGGTGGGCCGTCTGAAGGCCAATCCCAAGACCTGTGATATCCCAATTATCCTCTTCACCTGGCTGGATCGCATCTCGGCGTTGGGGTTGTATGCGGGAACCGACGGTTACCTGCAAAAGCCGGTTACGTACCAGAGATCTCTGAATGCCATCGCAGAGATCGGGATCTCAGATGATCTCTGCGATGGCACCAAACCGAAGCAAGGAGGTGAAACGGAGTACGATTGAGTGATGATACCGGGTGCGTTGACGTTCCGAAAGAAACCGATTGAGAATCCCTATAGAGGAGGAAATCCGATGAAACGCTTGTTGAGTGCACTAGTTGCAGCCCTCATGTTGATCGGCGTGCTGGCTTCATGTCAGCCTCCGACCCCAGAGGTGGTCGAAAAGACCGTGGTTGTCGAGGTCGAGGTCGAGGTTGAGAGGACGGTCGAGGTCGAGGTCGAGGTCGAGACAATCGTCGAGAAGGAGGTCGAGGTTGTCGTTGAGATCACGCCGACGCCACCTCCGGTTTCTCAAGAAGCACCGATGCTGGCCGAGAAGGTGGCCGCCGGTGAGCTACCCCCCTTGCAGGAGCGACTTCCGATCAATCCCCTCGTCGTGGGATCTGGCGTGATGGCCACGGAGGAGGAGCTGCCGGATTGGCAGCCTGGCAAATACGGTGGTACCTTGCGTATGGCTCACCACGGCGCCTTCCAGCCAAACCTCTTCGTGATGGCCATGGAAGCCCCGCTGGAGTCAACGGGCATCAGTGCCGTCGACGTGTATGGGAATGTCCTCGAGAGCTATGAGGTGAGTGACGATAACACAACCTTCACCTTCTACCTGCGCAAAGGGCTGAAGTGGTCTGACGGCGTCCCTGTCACTATCGATGACGTGAAGTTCGTGTGGGAAGACCTGTACCTGAACGAAGAGTACGGCAACAGCGCCCGCCCGCCCGGTTTCTTCCGCTCGCCGACCGGTGAGGACGCCGTGTTCAGTGTGCTGGATGATTGGTCCTTCCAGCTGAAGTTCGAGGAACCCTATGGCCAGTTCCTGTTCATGATGTCGCGGCCCAATGGGTGGATATCCTACAGCGACTCCCTGATCAAGCCCAAGCACTACCTCGAGCAGTACCATCCGAAGTACGCGGGCGAAGAGGCGATCGCGGCGATGCTGGTAGAGGAAGGTCTGGACGAGGATCAGTGGACACAGTTCTTCGACGGGCACGATTGCACCCGATGGGAGTACGGCCGTGGCGTGGAATGCCTTGGTTTTCCACAGCTCTACGCGTGGATCCCGCTGGAGTTCTCTGAGACAGCCATCGTCGTCGAGCGGAATCCCTACTACTTCAAGATCGATACCGAGGGCAAGCAGCTGCCGTACATCGATAAGGTCATCTCTGTACGTGTGGATGATGTCGAAATGGAGCAGCTCAAGGTTCTGGCTGGTGAGGTCGACTTCCACGGTACGGTCGATATGGCGAAGTTGCCGCTTTTCCTGGAGAATGCCAGCACGTATGATTACAAGATCGTGACCTCTTGCGGCACGCACAACCTCCAGGCGACGCTCTTCCTGCATCCGTGCTATGATGGTGAGGTCGTCGGTCCGGTGTTGAAGGATCTGCGCTTCCGCCAGGCACTCAACTACGCGATGAACCGTGATGAAATCGCTGAGAGCGTCTACCTCGGATTTGTGACGCCCGTTGAGCTGGTACCCGGGGAGTTCAGCCAGGACAAGGCGAACGCGCTCCTTGACGAGATCGGGATGGACCAGCGCGACGGCGAGGGGTTCCGCCTTTCGCCCGAGGGCGAGAAGTTCACGCTCGTGCTGGAGACACCCGGCTCGCGTGCGGATCAGGTCCTGGCCTGGGAGCTCTACGTCGCACAATTCGGCGACGTCGGCATCCGGGTTGAGGCGCAGCGTGAGGACCGCGCTTTGTTCGATCAGCGGACGCAAGGCAATGAGATGCAGGCGTCAGTCTGGTATAACACGCAGCCGCAGTGGGTGGATGGCCTCAGCAGCTGGGCGCCGATGGGCCTTGCCTGCAATGTCTGGATCAACAACTACAACTGGTACCAGTTGGATGAGAGCGATCGCGAAGGTGAGGAAGCGCCCGGTGTGGTGCCCCCGGATTGGGCCTACCGTTTGATCGAGATCAAGGATCTGCGCAAGGCCTTCGTGCCCGGTTCGCCGGAGGATACCGCTCTATACGAAGAGGCCCGCCAGATTCTGCACGATCAACTCATCGTCCTGCCGCCGTCGGAGCAATACACGGCGCCGTTCCTGATCCGCAACACTCTGAGGAACGTGCCCACTGGGGGTATCTCAATCGGAGCCCACTTCTCGGGCGAGCAGTGGTGGTTCGACGACTAGGCTGAGACGATAAGCCTGAAAGAGGGAAACCTCCAGGCTTACAATGGGCGATGCTGCCCCTGCCGAGACCCGGCGGGGGCAGCGTCACCAGCTTCAGACCTGGCCCTTTGGGGTTTGCCGCACACGAGTAAGGGCTATCGATCATCCGTCAGGTTAGGACGGAAACTCCAAGGGTCTGGGCCGGAGGCGACCTCCAGGAGTTGGTTGGATCTCGAATTCCTGTTCAAGGAGAGTATGCATGCTTGCGTATATCGTGCGAAGGCTGCTGACCATCATCCCGATGTTCCTGGTCCTGTCCTTTGTCATCTTTCTGGTTATCGAGCTGCCTCCGGGCGACTACGTCAGTTCGCAGATCGATCGTCTGTCGCAGATGGGCAGCGCGGCTGCCGAGGTCGAGATCGAGCGGATCATCCAGCAGTACGGCCTGGACCAACCCTTCCTCTCGCGCTACTGGCGGTGGATCACGAACGCCCTGCTGCACGGTGAGTTCGGGACCTCCTTCCAGTTCGCGAGATCGGTCGGTGACATCCTGGCGGACCGGATTCCGCTGACGGTGGCCCTCTCGGTCTCGTCACTGTTGTTGGCCTGGTTGGTGGCGATTCCGATCGGCATCTACTCGGCGACACACCAGTATTCGGCGATGGACTACATCTTCACGCTCTTCGGCTTCTTCGGACTGGGCACTCCGGGCTGGCTGATCGCCATTCTGGGCGCCTGGCTGAGCCTGCGCTACCTAAACTACGTACCGATTGGCCTCTTCTCGGCTGAGTTCATCGACCAGCCCATCAGCTGGGCCAAGGCCATCGATGGGCTGAAGCATCTCTGGTTCCCGATTGTGCTCACGGGGCTGACCACGATGGGGGGTACAATCCGTTTGGTGCGCAACAACCTTCTGGACCAGTTGAGGCAGCAATACGTCATCACCGCGCGCGCCAAGGGGCTCTCGGAGTTCCGGCTGCTGATCAAGTATCCGGTGCGGCTCGCCATCAACCCGCTGGTCAGCTCGGTTGGTTTCATCCTGCCCAGACTCATCACCAGCGGCGGCATTGTCGCGATTGTGCTGGGCATCCCCACCGTTTCGCCCATCCTCTACAGCGCGATCACTACACAGGACATGTACCTGGCGGGCACGATTCTGCTCTTCTTCACCGGGCTGGTGCTGGTGGGCTCATTGCTCTCGGATATTCTACTTGCGTGGATTGATCCACGTATCCGGTTTGGCGGAGGCGCACGATGACGGCGGAACCACTGAGAAAAGAGGAGAACGAGGATCGCGAGTCTTTGGATCCGGAGGCCGGCAAAGGTCTGTCCCCTACGGACGAGGGGGGCACAGGCGAGGTGATGAGTGACGCCACGGTTGTCTCCCCCGGCGACGACAGGTTCTACTACGCGTCGCAGTGGGAGCTGATGTGGTGGCGGTTCAAGCGCCACCGGCTGGCGGTTGTGTCGGCTGTACTACTGTTACTGCTGTATATCACGGCGATCACTGCCGATTTCGTCATGCCCTATGATCCCTGGGAGCGGTTCCCCTCTTCCCAGCAGGCGCCGCCCACCAAGGTGCACTTCACGGCGCCGGGGGAGGGGCTGACCTGGCCCTATATCTACAGGGTCGAGGGCATGCGCGATCCGGAGACGTTCCGGCGCCGCTATCCGGAGCAGACAGATCAGCGATATCCTATCGGCCTCTTCGTGAGAGCGGAGCCTTATAAGTTGTTGGGCCTTATCACGACGGACGTACACCTCTTCGGAGTAGCCGACGGCGCGTATGTCTGGCTCTTTGGCCTCGACATGCTCGGGCGCGATGTCTTCAGCCGCGTCCTCTACGGCGCGCGCGTCTCGCTCTTCATCGGCCTGGCTGGGGTGGCGATGACCTTTGTCTTCGGCGTGCTGCTGGGCGGGATGTCGGGCTACTTCGGCGGGATTATGGATTTTGTGATCCAGCGCATCATCGACATCCTGCAGGCCGTGCCGCAACTGCCGCTGTTGATGGTGCTGGCGGCGGCGGTGCCCCCGGAATGGAGTGCGCTGAACACCTACTTCGCGATGACCCTGATCCTCTCCGTTGTGGGTTGGACGGGGTTAGCGCGGGTGGTCCGGGGCCGGCTGCTCTCCATGCGTGAGGAGGACTTCTCCCTGGCGGCAAAGGCAGCGGGCTGCAGTGACTCCCGGATCGTACTGTTCCATCTCCTGCCAGGGTTTATGAGTCACCTGATCGTGAATATCACGATGGCCATCCCGCGCATGATTCTGAGCGAGACTGGGTTGAGCTTCCTGGGCTTGGGCCTATACCCACCCGCCGTCAGTTGGGGTGTGCTGCTCCAGGATGTCCGTGACTTGATGAAGATCGCGCACATGCCGTGGCTGCTGATCCCGGCGCTGTGCGTGTTGATTACGGTGCTGCTCTTCAATTTTGTCGGTGACGGTTTGCGTGACGCCGCCGACCCCT
>CBFCZM010000010.1:0-19858 GCA_965602565.1 uncultured Anaerolineae bacterium | reverse complement strand
CAGTTAGCATACGCCTCCGCCTCACTAGATGCGGTGATTCGAGCCTTGGCCGCGCGATAGAAGGGATCGGTTCCCTCAAAGATCGCCTTCACCGGAGTCTCCCGCTGCCGCAGCGCACGGTACGTATCCTCGCCCAGACGTTGGTTCAGCTGCTGATAGACATCTTCGGCCCACGTGACACACTGTGCAACAAGTTCCTCGGATTCGAGCGCCTCAAGCTTGTCGGCGCCAAAGCTGCGCGGAATGGGGGCAAAGCGGCGCAGCTCCGCGAACAGAGCCTCAGGCTCCGAGCCATCATCATCCGCAGCGCTGCCATTCACTACCAACTGCACCTCAGCCTCAAACATCTCCATCAGGTCCTGATGAAGATCATCGCGGCCGAGGATCTTCTGCCGTTCCGCGTAGATAACTTCACGCTGCTTGTTAACAACGTTGTCGTACTCCAGAACATGCTTACGCACATCGAAGTTATATCCCTCGACACGCTCCTGCACAGATTCAATCACCTTGCCGAGCATGTTCGACTCAAGCGCCTCGGATTCAAGGCCGGCGCGATCCATCCACGGCTGCAGACGCTCGCCGCCGAATCGGCGCATCAGCTCGTCCCCAAGCGAGATGAAGAACCGGCTTGAGCCGGGATCGCCTTGACGACCCGCACGACCTCGCAGCTGATTGTCAATACGACGCGACTCGTGCCGTTCGGTGCCGATCACGTGCAGACCGCCGGCAGCATACACACGCTCGCGGTCCTCGCTGCACTGCCGCACTTTGTCACGCAGCACCTCGGCCCAGCGCTGCTCATAGGAGGCCGTCGGATCCTGACCCGAGCGCGCCATCTTGGTCGCATTCTCCCAAGCCGCGGAAGGGATTGTCGTGAGATCCTCACCCTCTCGCCGCAATTGATCTCGGGCCATGCCCTCGGGATTCCCGCCCAGCAGGATATCGACACCACGGCCGGCCATGTTGGTGGCAATCGTGACGACGCCAGGCTGACCGGCCTGCGCAATGATCAACGCCTCTCTCTCGTGATACTTCGCATTCAGCACGGCGTGCGGCACCTTGTGGCGCTTGAGTTGCTTGGACAAGCGTTCCGACGTCCCGATCGCGGTCGTGCCGACCAGGACAGGCCGGCCGGCCTTGTGCGTGCGTTCGATCTCATTGATAACGGCCCCAAACTTGGACGCCTCTGTTTTGTAGATCTGGTCAGGCATGTCCAGCCGCTGGTAGTAGCGTTCACCATCCAGTCCATCATAGAGTGTGACCCGGTAGTTGTCTTCCTCGCTCGCCACACCGCTAAAGGCCACCCCAGCATGCTCCAGGCGCGATCGCCCCTCGGTCAGATCTCCGAACTTGGCGCGGTACTGCACGTTGGTCGGCAACACGACGACCACGAGATCATAGATGCGGCGCAGCTCTTCTTCCTCGGTCGCCGCCGTACCGGTCATTCCGGCGAGCTTGCCATACATACGGAAAAAGTTCTGGAAGGTGATGGTCGCGTACGTGAGCGACTCACGGCGCACTTCAACACCCTCCTTAGCTTCGATGGCCTGGTGCAGTCCCTCCGAATAGCGCCGCCCGAACATCAGACGGCCGGTGAATTGGTCCACAATGATAATCTCACCATCGCGGATGACGTATTCTTTGTCGAGGGCGAAGAACTCCCTGGCGCGGAGCGCATTGTCCAAATAGGGCAACATCGCGGCGTGTTCCGGATCGTAGATGCTCTGACCATCGGGGATGCTGACCATGGACTCAACCTTGACCACACCCTCTTCTGTCATCATCACGATCTGGGTCCGATCATCCACCTCGTAGTCCGAGTCGCGGTGCAGCAAAGGCGCCAGTTGAGCAAACTGGCGGTAGCGATCGGATGATTCCTCAGCCGGACCGGAGATGATCAACGGCGTTCGCGCTTCATCGATCAGAATGCTGTCGACCTCGTCCACGATGGCATAGACCAACTCGCGCTGCGTACATCGGTCCAGGTCAGCGACCATGTTGTCGCGCAGGTAGTCAAAGCCGAACTCGTTGTTGGTGCCATAGGTGATATCCGTGAGGTAAGCCTCGCGTCGCGTGATGGGTCGCAGATGCTGGTAGCGATCATCATCCGAGGCATAGTCCGGATCGTAGAGAAAAGAGGCGTCGTCCGGTCTGCCTGCGCCGGATTGGATCACACTCACCGAGACCCCCAGCGCGTGGTACACCGGGCCCATCCACTGCACGCCCACCTTCGCCAGATAGTCGTTCGGAGTGACGAGGTGCGCCCCCTGGCCCATCAGGGCGTTGAGATAAAGCGGCAGCGTCGCGACCAGCGTCTTGCCCTCACCCGTGCGCATCTCGGCCACCTTGCCCTGATGCAAGATCATACCGCCAATCAGCTGCACATCGTATGCCCGCAACCCAATTGTGCGTCTGGCCGCCTCACGCACAGCAGCAAAGGCTTCCGGCAGGTGATCGTCTAGCGAGGCATCAGCCGTCAAGCGATCACGAAAGGCCGAGGTCTTGGCACGTAGTGCCTCGTCCGAAAGCTCGCGGTACTCCGGTTCCAATTCAGTGATGGCTTGCGCAGCCTTCTGAAGCCGGGCAATCACACGATCATCGGCGCTGCCGAATACTTTCTTTAGAAAACCGCCTGGCATACAATTCTCCATGAGGAACAAATCGCCAACGAGATTATACCATGGGCAAGATGCTGGACAATTGCGCAAGAGGGATCAGACCCTACCACCATGGCTTGGCCCCCCGGCGAGGGGGGGTCCGGGGGGCCACCAGCCAAGGAAAGGAGGAGAGGTACGATGGATTTGGACCACCGCAACCTCAACGACCATAATAATAGTACATTTCCAGGACAAAACTAGTGACAAACGACTATGACTTCTGTGACTTAGCTCAGTTCACAACACAGACGCACACGGTTCGGGGGTCCCATCTCGATGATACAGCAGGGAGGCGACCTCGATCTGCAGATGATTTGTGCTACACTTGGCCTAGCGCTGAGTGTCAACTGCCACAGAGCATCAACCGGCGCTACGGAAGCTGTTACGGAGTGCAAAAGGCGCAAGGAGGTCACACATGAGCCCCATTTCGGATCCGCAAGATGTAGACGCCATGGCTTCTGCTGAGGCGGAAGCCACTGCCGCAGTTGAGGAGGCCACTGCTGCTACAGCAGCAGAGGAAACGACCGCCTCTGCGGCCACAGATATGGTTGAGGAAGTCGCCGTGGAGATTGAGGCCGAGATCGTCAATATCTCGCAGGGCGGCGCGCAGAGCGTCAAGGCTGACAAAGTCATCGTTGAACAAGGCGGCATTGGGCAGGCGCAGGCCCGGTTCATCGATGTACAGAACGGTGGCATTGGTATCGCGCAAGGGGAAAACGTCAGCCTGACGGATGGAGGCATTGGCATAGTCGCAGCTAGCAACGTGAAGATGTCAGATGCCGTCGCCCTCTTCGTCGCCACCAACGAAATCGAAGGCGAGGATGTCACCGTCATCTTTGATGTTCGCGCAGCCGTTGTGTTCGCTCTGATTGTGGGCGCAATCAGCAGCATCTACAGATTGCTCACCAGGGAAAAATCCTAGCCAATCCCGGCACTGGAAAAGGGGCAGCGCGCTAGGCGCTGCCCCTCTGCCGTTCGCTGGAAAGATCCGCCCTTAGGCCTGGGCAGCCTCCACAATCGAAGCAAAAGCTTGTGGCTCGTTGACGGCCAAGTCAGCCAGCACCTTGCGGTCCAGAGCGATATTGGCTACCTTCAAGTTGTGGATCAAGCGACTGTAGGTCGTGCCATTCTGTCGGGCGGCTGCATTGATGCGGATGATCCACAGGCGTCGCAAATCGCGCTTCTTGTTGCGCCGATCGCGATAGGCATAAGCCATGGACTTCATCCACGCTTCGTTGGCTCGCCGGAACAACTTATGGCGCGTCCCAAAGAAGCCCTGAGTCTTCTTGAGCAGCTTCTTATGGCGACGGCGTGTTACGGTACCACCTTTTACTCTCACGATTCACCTCAGATGACTAGTAATTCTTCTTCAGGTAGGGGGCCAGCTTGCTGACGCGGCGCTCCATCCCTTTGCTTTCAACAACATGCATCTCACTGAGCTGCGCCTTCAAGCGCCGCGACTTCTTGCGACGGAAATGACTCTTGCCCTGCTTAGTCTTCATCAACTTCCCCTTCCCGCCCCTCGAAATGCGGAAACGCTTGGAAGTCGGCTTGTGAGTCTTGATCTTCGGCACGTTCTATTCCTCCTACTGAGTCTTTTTGGGCGCGAGTATCATCAGCATCGTCCGCCCATCCATCTGGGGAGCCTGCTCCACCGACGCTACATCGGAAAGCTCTTCGGCAATCTCGCGCAGATGTCCCATCGCGACCTCCGGGTAGGTAATCTCCCGACCGCGGAAGCGCACGCGAACCCGCACTTTGTTGCCATGCTCAAGCCAGCCGCGCGCATTCTTCACCTTGAACATCGTATGATGATCGGTGGTTTTCGGGCGGATCCGAATCTCCTTGATCTCGACCTGCTTCTGCGCTTTGCGCGCTTCGCGTTCCTTCTTTGCCTGAGCATAGATGAACTTGCCGAAATCCATGATACGGGTTACAGGCGGATCGGCGTTGGGAGCAACCTCCACCAAATCCAGGCCTGCCTCTTCCGCCATGCGCAACGCCTTGAGCGTCGGCATAACGCCAAGATTGGTTCCCTCCGCATCAATGACGCGAACATCCCGAGCCCGAATCTGCTGGTTTGCGCGATACTGCTGCTTGTCGATGAAACCCTCCCTATCCCAGAATAACCACAAATGCGACCGACACAGCCGCGACGTCATCATAACATGGAAAACAACCGTGTCAAATCTGAATCGCCCAATGACACCATGGTTTCAGGGATCGGAACTCGACGGTGGGGTCGCCGTGGGTGACGGCGTCGCAGACTGCGCAGGTGTCGCCTCCGTTGTGGGCGTCGGCGTCGTGTCCCCGGCACCCTCTGTGGGTGTAGGCGTCGGCGTGGATACAGGCGTATCCGTCGCGACAGGGGTGTCGGTCGGCTCTGGCGTGGGCGTCAGTGTCGGCGTAAGCGTGGGCGTACCCGTCGGAGTTGCCTCTGGCGTCGGCGTCGGCGTTGGGCCGATCACCTGCACCAACTGGCGGGCCTCGAACCGCGCGCCGTGCTTGTTATATGCCAAGACGCGAAGCGTCACAATGCCGGGCGTGAACTCAGCCGGGATCTGCCACACACCCAGAATCCCGTCTCGCACCAAAGCCAGATGCGGCCCACTGACCCACCCCCAGCCTTGCGGATCGTCACCGGCACCGTAGCTGATCTCATAGCGGTCGAAGTCGGCCATGTCCACAGACCCCTGGATCTCGGCATAGCCATAGACCTCGGTCCCGGAGGCGGGAGACGTAATCCTGACCTCCGGTGGCTGCTCGGCGCTGGTACACTCCGCCGTCGGGGCCTGCGCGATATTCCGCTCGGCGGCCCATTGTGCCAGCCACGCTTGTCCTTGGGGATCTTGAACTCGCTCCAGGAAGACCACAGGCTTGGTCACGACGTTGTCACGACAGTATGCGTTGGCCAGCAGCCCGCTGTTGGCGTCGATCTCTGCTTCCTGGAGCCAGTCCTGATCCGCTCTCGGCGGCAGGTTATCGGTGGAGAACACCTCAACCCGCGTCTCAGCACAGGAGGCAGAGGGTTCGGTGCCGGAAAGCACGCAGGTCTCGCGCTCGGTCACGCCGGCCGGCCGGGGGAATTCGTGGGCCGGCATCCCCTCGTGAGCACGGGCCATGAAGGCCTGCCAGATGGGCCCAGCACCGGACGAGCCCAAGACATCTGCCATAGGCGTGTTATCATTGTTGCCCACCCAGACACCCGCTGCGATGTCAGGTGTGTATCCGACGGTCCATGCATCGCGCGTATCGTTGGTGGTGCCGGTCTTCGCAGCAACGGGGCGGTCGGCCAGCTCAAGCACACTGGGGCAGGCAAATACCAGACAGCGCGTCTCGGTGTCCGACAGTATATGCGTCATCAGATACGCCAGTTCTGAATCCACAGCCTGCTCGCCCTGTCGCCGGCGATTGTCGACCAGAACATTGCCGCTCTGATCCTCAACCCACAGAATCGGAGTCGGCGGCATGCGCAAGCCCCCATTTGCCAATGTCGCATAGGCACTCGTCAATTCCAGGGGCTTCATCTCGCCACCACCGAGCGTGAGAGCCAGACCATACAGCGGACGGTTATCGTAGGGATAGTCCGGGCAGTTTTCTTGAGGAGCCACCAATGACTCGGCGCCCAGACGTCCAGCGATCTCAAGCAGCCCATCCACCGTCACATACTCCAGGGTCTTGACAGCCGAGACATTCAGAGAGTTCGCCAGAGCCGTCCGGACCGAGACCGGGCCGCGGAATCGGCCATCGTAGTTGACCGGCTCATACACGTTGCCGGCTGTGTCGGTATAGGACACAGGCAAGTCCCATACGGTCGTCGCCGGTGTCCACCCCTCCTCGAAGGCCTTAAGGAACGTAAGGGGTTTGATCGCCGAGCCGGGTTGGCGGCATCGCAGAATGACATTGACCTGCCCACCCAGATCACTGTCGTAGAAGTCAGCGCTGCCGACCATAGCCAGAATATGGCCACTGGAAGGTTCAATTGCAGTGAGCGCGCCATTGGTAGCATTGCGGTCAGCAAGCGCTGCAACCCCGCGCACCACCTCTTCCTCGGCGATACGCTGCAGGCGTGGATCCAGGGTCGTATGGATCCGCAGCCCCCTGCCCGTGTAGAGCGCCTCGGCCCCAAGGGCCTGTTCCACCCATTGCGTCACATAAACCACGAAGTGCGGTGCGGGAATGCGGTCGGTGTAGATCGGCTTGAATTCGTAAGCATCCATCTCCGCAGCCGCCGCTACAGCTTGATCAACGGTGATGTAGCCGTCCTCGACCATGAGCCCGAGAACCACCTTATGGCGCTTGAGCGCCGCCTCTCGACCTCCGCGGAACGGGTCGTAGACAGCCGGAGACTGCGGCAGTCCCGCGAGGAAGGATGCCTGGGGCAGCGTAAGCTGTGCCGCGTTGGTGCCGAAATAGGTGCGCGCCGCCGCATCCACGCCGTAGGCAAGGTTGCCGTAGTTGTTGTTGTTGACATAGATCTCAAGGATGTCATCCTTACTGTAGCGGCGGGTCACTTCCGCCGCCAGGATAATCTCTTTGATCTTTCGCGACGCCGTCTGTTCGAACATAGCATCCGGGCCCAGGAGGATATTCCGCGCCACCTGCTGGGTGATCGTGCTTGCACCGGAGACGACCTCGCGCTCCTGCAGTGCGTAGTAGACTGCACGCGCGATCGCGATCGGATCGAAGCCGCCATGCTGGTAGAAGTTGCGGTCCTCGGTCGCCACGGAGGCCAGCTTCAGATACGGCGAGATCTGGCCTATCGAGACGTAGGTGCGCTTGCCAGCTGTAGGATCAATGATCTCGTGCAGCAGCAGCCCATTGCGATCATAGATCTGGCTGCTGGCGAAGTTGGGCTGCAGCTCGCGCAGCTCATCCGGGCTGGGAAGCTGCGCAGCCAAGTAGATGTAGCCGACAGCTCCAGCAACGAGGGCCAGGAGAAACAGCCCCACACCGGTCAGGGTCACACTCAGCAAGATCGAGGCCCACCGTGGGCCCTTGTCCCGCTTGCGCGGAGCGCGTCTTGCCGGGGGCTTCTGGGGTGGTGAACCAGGCGGCGCAGGCGGCTGAACCGGCTTGATCGGCTGCGTATCGGAGCTATCGGCAGTGACCGGCCCACGCCAGCTCGGCACCAGACGGGTCGGCTCTGCAACATCCGTCGGCAGGGTAATGCGCTGCGTCGGCATCTCCCGGCTTGGGGCGGGGTCATCCTCGTGCAGCGAGACCACCGGAATAGCAACTGTACGACCCTCAGAACCGGCGTAGGGTACATCCGGCGAGACAGACGTGCTCTCCTCCCCGTCGCCCACAGCGTCGTCTCCCTGATCAAGCGGGCGGAGATGCGCCGCCCGTGGGTGAAGATCCGCTGCCTGCCACGACTCGCGCGCACTCTCTGCGTCAGCCGCATCCTCCTCAGAGGCAAGACGACCGTCACGCACGTGGCGTTCGCCGTCGAGCCGCGTCTTGTTGGGTTCTGATGCCATCGATCACTCCGTCGTCAGTCTCCGAGCTCAGCCAAACACCGACAGAGAAACCTCGCTGCCCTGCAGGGAAGGGCGAGACATGCATCTTCTCACCCATCACGGCTGCATTCTACCGTCAACAACGCCGAAAGCAACGGGGCAAGAGCACAGGTTGTTGAGTGAACAGGAAACCGGTACAATCAGAACGCAAGCGACGCAAGCCTGTAGGTTTCGTCAGGAATTAGGACGATGCGAGGCCCCGTTGTGCTACGGCGTATCTTGCTAGTCTAGTATAGAGGAATGAGATGAGACGTGGATTGGATACGGCTGTGCTGGCGCATGATATCGACGAATATAGGCTGAAGCGACACGACATCGGAGCTCTGGTGCATCGCTGTAACAACGGGCCGGCCTTCGAAGTCGAGTTCGTCACGGGTGAGGGCGAGACCATAGCAGTTCTGACGCTGACCCGAGACGACATACGCCCCATAGGCCACAAAGAGGTCCTGCACGTTCGAGAACTAATGCCGGCCTGAAGCAGCTGTAGTCTGCGACATGCCCCGCAGTCGACCAACTGTATGGGGCGCTTTTCTCGGTCCCGGTTACCACGCGGGTAACCTGGTCACGTGAGCGTTCTGACGGCAAAGACCCACGTGCGCTTGCAGCGCCACTACCCTCACGGTCAGTCTGCCTGCAAACGCTCCTATCGCTGTGGTTGTGCGACTTCCTTGCCCTGCCTCCAGCACGTGTAGCCGATAAAGGCCAGCTGGATGAGCAGAATGACCGACCCTATCGCGACCTGGCGCCACGTGAAGTGCATTCCTCCCGTCAAGGTGCCGATGGATGAGGCGACACTCCAGACCAGAGGCCACACAATCAGCAGGCTGGAGGTCAGGCGGAAGACAACGGCGAACAACATGCCAACATCAGCAGCGTTCCCAGACCGGTGGGCGGATAGGTGCCGATGTGGTAGGCGGCGAAGCTCAGCCCGGTCAGCAGCACACCCGGCAGGATGCCAAAGGCACGGTCGAAGGGCAGTTGCAGCCAACCAAAGACAGAGAAGGGCTCCCACAGGACAATAGCGTTGAAAAGCACTTGGGGCAGCCAGTCTATACCGGCTGCCAACTGCCGCAATCCGAATGAAGTGAAGGTAGCAAGTCCGACACTGATGAGTAAACTAGGAAGCCAGCGGCGCTTAGTGATGCCCAACTCTCTCAACGGCTGCTTGCGGTAGTATACGGTCCACCACACCGGGAACAGCACGTTGAGACCCAAATTGGTCAACACTCCAAAGACCAACACGCCGTCCCATCCACCGCTTAGCAGTTGGGTCGTGGTCCAGTAAAGCGCAACCATAGCGAGCTCGGTGAGCAGCGCCATCAGTATGTCGCGGCTCGGCGACCAAGTGAACCACTGCGGCTCTCTGCTGTTCACTCGATCATTCCATTGATTCTCTAGTCCGGGGCCATATCAGCCTGACGATCCCTGCCAGGAAGTTCAGCCTGGGCACACGCTCTATGTACCGCTCGTATGCATCGCCAAACTTCTCGATGCAATACTGGTCAGCCTTGAAGCTGTCGACGTAGGCCAGACCCGCCGAAGCCAAGCCGAGAACCACGCTGGTCCAATGGCACGCGACAAGCATGAGACCCAAGTTGATCAACAGCCATGCTGTCCCGCCCTGTGGATGTCGCACGATTGCGTAGATGCCGGTGTCTACCAGGACCGTGGTCTTGATATAGCTCTCTCCCTTTGGCACACCACCTGTTCTGCGGAACGTAATGATCGGCAGCACGCCAAAGACAGCTGAAATCCACAAACAGATCCATCCGGCCCACTGGAGCGCTTCGGATCCACCCCCGTGTAGGAAGAACGCTAGAATGATCTGTGCTACTGTCAGCACGCTAGCGACAGACGATAGCAGGAAAGCGGGCAAACCGTGTAGGTACTTCTGAATATGTCGCATGTCGGTCTCCTTATCTACATAGAATCTACCAGGCAGTGCGGTGGGTGCTGGCCAGGCCGTTGACCGACTTGGCGAGGCGTACCGCCATCTGGTGATCACTGCGGTGCAAGTCTGATCCTGCTCAATGACGCCCCAGACGAGCTCGTTGGATTCGGTGAGTGGTTCAGCGACTCTGCGGATACGAGTCCGCAGGAAGTAAGCCTTGAACGAAGGGGGGCGTCCGGATAACGGAATAGGCAGGTCGAGGAGCGAAGAGCTGCCCCAACCCTGATTGGCCGGAGACAGTCCACATTACGAGTCAACTCAAGTGGTCTCGGATGGACAACTCCTTGCCACAGGCGCTTGCGCTCTCCGCATTGCACCTTTGGCGCAATCCCATGATATGGGATTCTATCAGCGAGCGCAAGCGGCGGCGCTTCTGGGGCGTGCGCATCTTGTTACACTCCTGCCTGGATGCATTCATCCTGAGCGAATCAGTCCAGCCCCTGCGACGAGAAGCCACGCTGGCGAAGATCTTGTCCTCAAAGGTTCAGTGCTTGTGTCCACGAGATCCTTCACTGTGTTGGTGATCCCCGGGGGCAATATCCAGCACAGTGAAGGATGACTGGTGTGGGGTTCGTTTTCCAGGCTGCGTTGGTACACGCGATGGAGACAGCACGCCAGGAACCGGAACGGGGTCTTCCGGACAGGCACATCTTGTGGCAGGCAACTCTCCCCGGAGAAAACTGCTTGCCACGGAGTGTAGCTTCTCTTGAGGAGCCGGCACGCAGCGAGCGGGGCAGTCCGTCCAGTCAGTCCGCCAGCAACTCCCGCGCCTTGCGGATCTGCTCCTGCACGGACGACGTCGCCGTGCCACCAACCACGTCACGCCGCTCCACCGCTGCTCTGAAGTCCAGCGTCTCGACGACATCCTCACCAAAATGCGGCGAGATGTCGTGATACTCCTGAACTGACAGCTGGGTCAGCCCACAGCCATGCGCGAGCGCGGCACGGACGACCTGTCCCACGATATGGTGGCTCTCGCGAAAGGGTACGCCCCGATGTACCAGATAATCGGCGAGATCCGTTGCCAGCAGTTCGTCCTGGAGGGTCGCTGTCATCCGCTCGCGGTCGATGGTAAGGGTCGCAATCACACCCGCGATCACGGGCAGCTCGATCTCCAGAGTATCGATCGTGTCGAAGAGTGGCTCCTTGTCTTCCTGCAGATCCTTGTCGTACGCGCTGGGCAACCCCTTCAATGTTATCAGCAGCGTGACCAGGTTCCCCACCATCCGCCCGGTCTTGCCGCGTGCCAGCTCCATCGGATCGGGGTTTTTCTTTTGCGGCATGATGCTAGAGCCGGTGCTATACGCGTCGTCCAACTCGATGAAACCGAATTCACCCGACGCATAGATGACTATGTCCTCAGACAGTCGGCTCAGATGTATCTGGACCAGCGTAGCCCAGAAGAGAAACTCGGCGACAAAGTCGCGATCTGCCACCGCATCCAAGCTGTTCTGGCTGATCGAGTCGAACCCCAGATCGACTGCCAACGCAACACGGTCAACGCCGAAGGTGTTCCCGGCCAAGGCTGCGCTGCCCAATGGCATGACCGAGACCCGGCGCTCAAGGTCGCTCAGCCGCCCCGCATCCCGCTCCAGCATCCAGACAAAAGACATCAGCCAGTGAGAGAAGAGAATCGGCTGCGCCGGCTGGAGATGCGTGTACCCCGGCATCATGGCATCCAGACAGGCCTCGGCCTTCTCAACCATCGCGCGTTGGAGTTCTCGCAGCAACACGCTCAGCACCTCGATCTTCGAGAGCAAATACAGACGCACATCGGTAGCCACCTGGTCGTTGCGGCTGCGTCCGGTGTGCAGTTTCCCGGCTACCTGTCCGACAAGCTCTTGGAGACGGCGTTCCACCGCAGTATGGATATCCTCATCTGCCGGCTGAAACGCAAAGGCACCGGACTCGAACTCCCGGAGCACCTGGGCCAGTCCGTCTATGATGATTCTTGTTTCTTCCGGCGTCAGGACCTCGACCTGCTCCAGCGCCTTAGCATAGGCGATACTTCCGGTGATGTCCGCCGCAAAGAGCCTCTGATCGAACCCAATGGAGGCATTGAATGCCCACAGCAACTTATCCGGATCTTTGCCGAACCGTCCACCCCACAGCTTTGCCATACACGACTCCCCTCGCCAACGCTCACACCATCCTCAAATCGGCACACGTTCGCTGTATCGCGTCCCGACGCCGGTACAAAGGCGGAGCACCAAGTTCGGAAGCAGCCGACTTGCACAGCTCAGGCCCTTCCCCCTTGGCGCCTCTCCTATATCCCTCTCTTCCGCTGCTAGTCGCGCTTGAACTCACCGAAATCGGGCTGAGCGTAGCTGGACTTGCCCAAACCCTCGATGTCGAGCAGCGCCTTCACCTTGAGCGGCAGCCCGAAAAGATGGATGAAGCCTTCCGCATCGCTCTGATCGTAGACGTCGTCCTCGCCGAAGGTAGCGTAATCCTCGCGGTACAGCGAGTACGGCGACCGGCGACCGGCGACGGTACAGGAGCCTTTGTACAACTTCAGCCGCACCGACCCTGTGACATTCTCCATCAGGCTGCTGACGAACCCGTCCATCGCCGTGCGGAGAGGGATGAACCACTTGCCGTTGTAGACTAGCTCGGCATACTTCTCGGCCACCACGTCCTTGTAGTGCTGCGTCAGCCCGTCAAGACAGAGCGTCTCCAGGGCCCGCAGCGCGGTGTAGAGCATCGTTCCGCCGGGCGTCTCATACACACCGCGGGACTTGATGCCCACCAGGCGATTCTCCACGATGTCGACGCGCCCGACGCCGTGTTCACCTGCTGCCTTGTTCAGGTAGGTCACCAGCTCAACCGGGCCACGGGCCACACCGTCGACGCGCACCGGTGTACCGGACTTGACATCAATCTCGACATAGCGCGGCGTATCCGGCGCATTCTGCGGTGCGACCGTGATCAGGAACATCTCCTCCTCCGGCTCCATCCATGGATCCTCAAGGATATGCCCCTCGTGGCTCAGGTGCCAGATATTGCGGTCGCGGCTGTACTTGGACCTACCCTCACGCGTGACGGGCACACCGTGGGTAGTTGCGAATTCCAGCGCGTCCTCGCGGGAGCGGATATCCCATTCGCGCCACGGTGCGATCACCGACAGACGGGGGTTCAGCGCCATCACACCCAGCTCAAAGCGCACCTGGTCATTCCCCTTGCCGGTGGCGCCGTGGGCGATGGCATCCGCGCCCTCAAGTTCCGCTATTTCCACCAGTCGCTTCGCGATCAGCGGGCGTGCGAAGGAGGTTCCCAGCAGGTACTGGCGCTCATAGATCGCGCCAGCTCTCAGGGTGGGGAAAACGAAATCCGTCAGGAACTCCTGCCGCAGATCTTCGACATAGGATCTGACCGCACCACTGACCTTGGCCTTCTCAGAAAGACCATCCAACTCCTCTTCCTGGCCCAGGTCGGCTGTGAAAGTGACGACCTCGCAATCGTAGTTCTCAATCAACCAGGGGACAATGCAGGACGTGTCCAAACCACCCGAGTAAGCCAACACCACTTTCGAGACTTTCCTCTTTGCCATCGCGTAAACCTCCACACATGACCTAAGCCAAGACAGGACTGGATAGCCGGCTATGCAAGCTGCCAGACAGTTGAGACGGACTTTGGAAACAGTGCTTTCGTCAACAGCCGCCCCTCAAGGGTGCCGCTGCAGTCAGCATAGGCGTGCTCGATCTCCTCAAAGGAACGATACCCAAAGAGCACCTGCAGAAAGGTCAGGTCGGGGAAGTGCACCATGCCACGGTCGCCGCCAACCTGGGCAGCCCATGGGGCGATCTCGACCACGCGACCCACCTCGAATCTGATCTGAACCCCACCGCGATAGAAGTCTATCTTGAGTCCACCCGTATGGCCTACGAAGACCGACGCTGCAAGCCGCTGCTCCAGCACCGGAGCGATCAGACGCAGGAAATCCGCCACGTCAGGAACGCGAAGGTACCAGGCAAAAGGGGGATCAGACCGGGGCAGCCAATCGGCCACGATCTCGGAAGATGGATGCTCTCGCCCTAGGCCAAAGAGGATCGTGTCAAATGCCGGACCACCATCCGGAGATTCGGCATAGGGCGGCATAGAAACGCCGACCTTCTTGAGGTAACGCAGCACTGAAGGAGTCACGTCCCACCAGGACACGCCGGCCTTAAGTTCATAGCGCGTCAGGTAGACAGCACTGCCCCACCGCATCATAGCACGTGCGAGGAAACCCACGGCCTCACCCTGTGTCGTCTCAATGATGCATAGCCGACGTGCCTGGAAGCTCTCCGTGGCCTGCCCATCCAGCTCATAGCGCCACTGGGCAGCATCGCGACAGCAGGAAACCAAACTCCGTTCATCGCCATACGAGGCGACCTCGGCAATAAACGCCAGATCGGACACCCGTGCCAGGCGGACAGCGTAGGGCTCTGCCTGTCCCTCTTTCAGCGTCGGTACGTTGGACACAGGGCCGCGCCGGGATCCATGCATATCGAGTGCCATGTCGTAGCCGAACTGGCGGTAGTACCAGGGAATCCCGGTGATGGCCTGCACCTTGTGCCCGCGGTCTTCGCTCCACTGATGCAGCACCTCGAACTGTGCGCGCACCAGACCCCGCCGCCGGTAGTCGGGATGCGTACCGACCAACTCAGGGCGTCCCACGCCGAACTCAATTCCCGCGTAGGACCATGTCTGAGGGATAAGGTTGGTGCTTGAGACGATCTCTCCGGTGGCGGTGTCCTCGACTATCAGGAAATCTCCCACCGTCATGGTGGGGTGATTTCCCGACATGAGATCCCGCACCCAGTACCCCAGCTTCGTATCAGGGGCATCCCAGCCCCCTTCACTGTGCACATGCGTGTTGAAGATCACCACTGGATCGATATCGGCAGTCGTCGCCTGACGCAGAACTAAGCCATCACCTAGATCACGAATCACAGCGGATGGATGTGTCATCAAGGACCTCCTCGGCGTGAACAGACGGACAATCCCTAGTCGTGTGATGCGATGATCTCCAGAGCTTGCGCAAGGACATCGATAGAACGATGGTACTCGGCAATCTCGATATGTTCTCTGGGCGTATGATCCAGAGACGAATCACCGGGGCCATACGCCACCATCGGACACTCCCACACCGGTCCTACGGTATTCATGTCCGAGGTCCCGGTCTTGAGCTTGAAACGTGGCTTCCCTCCCGCGGCGCGGATCGAACGCAGCAGCGCCCGCACCGGCAGCGTGTTCTTGCCGGAGCGATAGGCGGGATCGGAGCCCAGCAACTTCAGCTCCGCACCGTTGCTCCACGCCTCCATCTGTGATTGGAGTTCGTCAATGGGAAACTCCGGCGGAATGCGTGCCACGATATTCATCTCAACGTAGTCGTAGAGGCCATCACTGTGCGTCTGCAAACCCCGGAGTGCAGGATCGAGCGTGTTGTAGCGCCCCGAGCGATTCTGGTTATAGGCAAAGGCATAGCGCCGCAGATGGTTCCAGAACGTGACCGCATGCTCGGCTGGACCGGCGGCCTCTCCCGCACTATGCCCCCCCGGCTGCGCCAGACGATACTCCATATTCAGCCTGCCCTTGTACCCCAGGGTGATGCAGTCCCAAGAGCTCGGCTCGCCGATGATCGCGAAATCCGGTGCCTCCATGGTCTGAGCCAGATAGTGGGCGCCCCAACCATGAGATTCCTCCTCCACGGCCCCAATGACCGTGATCTTGGTCTGGCCCAGCCGGGCAGCGACCCGGGAAGCCGCGATGACAAAGGTTGCCAGAGGCCCTTTCGCATCAACCGCCCCGCGGCCATAGAGGGTGCCATCGTCCCAGCGGATCGGGATGAAGCCCGGTACCGTGTCCATATGTCCCAACAGAACAATCTCGCGGCCGACCTCAGGGTTCCCCACGGTGCCTACGACATTGCCGGCTTCATCGCGGTGCGTGCGGAAACCAAGCTTCCGCATCTGCGACACCAGATAGTCGGCAAAGATATCCTCACCCCCGGAGGGGCTGGGGATCGAAAGCAGCTTCTCCAGGAAAGCAACCTCATCCATCGCAGCCTCCATTCGTGGGTGTTGGGGCATCCGGCTGCCCTGCTTCTCACTCTGTCCAACACGTCCAAGACTAACGACCATCCAATACCTCACCTAACCGGCTGACGGTAAGCGACTGAGACCTTATGTGGCGGATCGCAGCCACTGTTGCCCGCAAGGCCACCAGCGTTGTCACGTAGGGCACGTGGTGTTCCAGCGCAGTTGTGCGGATGCGATAGCCGGACGTCCGTGCGGCACTCCACGGCAGCGGGACACCCCGCCGTTCAGCCGAGGGTGGCACCGGCAGATCGTGAGTACGGCCGGCCCTGTTCAGGGACGAGGGCGTATTGACCACAAGGTGAACCTTATCCTGCGCGATGATATCGACGCAGTCCGGGCGCCCTTCACCAACCTTCAGAACCACTTTGGCCGGAATGCCCATCGCCTTGAGCGCGCGTACCGTCCCGCGGGTGGCCACGATGTCGAAGCCCATATCGCTCAGTTGGGCGATCAGGGACGTACCCTCCCGCTTATCCGAATCTGCCAGACTCACCAATACTGTCCCTGCCGTTGGCAGCGGGTTGCTCGCCGCGACTTGCGCCTTGGCGAACGCCTCAGGGAAGCTCTGGCCGAAACTCATCACCTCGCCGGTGGACCGCATCTCCGGTCCCAACAGAACGTCTGCGCCCTGGAAGCGACCGAAGGGCAGCACGACTTCCTTGACCGAGGAGAAGACCGGCCACGGCGTCGGAGCACGATGTGCCGACGCCAACAGAGCCTCAAACTCGGACGTGTCGCCCGGTCGTACAGGATACGGCCAGAACGGTGCCAACAGCTCCTTCAGCGACCGTCCGACCAGGATCTTTGCCGCCAGCTTGGCCACCGGCACCCCGATGGCCTTGCTGACATAGGGCACCGTACGCGATGCCCGCGGGTTAGCCTCCAGGACATAGAGATCGTCGCCGCGAATAGCCATCTGGATATTCACGAGGCCCACAGCCCCGATCGCCCGCACCAGGTTTGCCACAGATGATTCGATCCGCGTGATCAGCGAATCTGACAAACTCACAGCCGGCATCACACACGCCGAGTCGCCAGAATGGACACCGGCTTCCTCAATCTGCTCCATCAGCCCGGCAATCCAGACGTCCTCACCATCGGAGAGCACATCGACATCCAGCTCCAGGGCACCCTCCAGGAAACGATCAATCTGGACGGGGTAGCCGGGAGAGACACGAGCCGCCTCGGCAATATAGTGACGGAGCTCCTCAGCGTTGCTCACGATCTCCATCGCGCGGCCCCCGAGGACAAAGCTCGGGCGAAATAGCACAGGATAGCCCAGCATCTCGGCCACGCTGAGGGCCTCCTCAACAGTGGCGGCCATGCCGCACGGCGGGCTCTTGAGCTCCAGCTTCTCCAACAGCTTCCCGAACTGCTCGCGGTCCTCGGCCAACTCAATCGCAGCAAAGTCGATCCCCATCAGGGGAATGCCGCCATCGACCAAAGCACGGGCCAGCTTGAGCGGGGTCTGTCCACCGAAGCCGACGACGACGCCCACCGGCTTCTCATGCTGCACGATGCCGAGGACATCCTCAACGGTGAGCGGCTCGAAGTAGAGCCGGTCCGCCGTGTCGTAGTCGGTCGAGACTGTCTCCGGGTTGGAGTTGACCATGATGACCTCATAGCCCTCCTCCTGAAGCGCCCACACCGCGTGAACATTGGCGTAGTCGAACTCCACACCCTGGCCGATACGGTTCGGGCCGGAGCCCAGGATCACGACCTTCGGCCGATCAGAGAGTTCTGCCTCGTTCTCCGTGCCCCCATAGGTCGAGTAGAAATACGGCGTAAACGCCTCAAACTCCGAAGCGCACGTGTCGACCATTTTGTAGACCGGCTGCACATTCATCGCCGCGCGGCGACGCCGAACCTCCGACTCTGTGCGTCCAAAAAGCTCAGCCGTCTCGAGGTCCGAGAAGCCCCAGGCCTTCGCCTGAAGCAATGATTGCCGGTCGAGATCCTCCCACGGCAGCTCGCGCAGCACGGCTTCAAACCGGACGAACTGCGCCATTTCGGTGAGGAACCACCGATCGATGTGGGTATAGCCGTAGATGTCATCGACAGTGTGCCCGCGCCGCAGCGCCGCGTAGATGTAGGCCAGGCGTTCCGGGGTCGGGTTTGCCAGATACTCCGGAACCCGATCGAAATCCAGATCCGGCGTTGCGTCCAGCTCCATGGATCTGACCGCCTTGCCCAGTGCTTCCTTGAAAGTCCGGCCGATCGCCATGACCTCGCCGACAGACTTCATCTGGGTGCTCAGACGTGGGTCGGCGCCGGGAAACTTCTCCAGCTGGAACCGCGGCATCTTGACCACGACGTAGTCCAAGGTCGGCTCAAACGCCGCCGTCGTCCGGCGAGTGATATCGTTGGCCACCTCGTCTAGGCGGTAGCCGACGGCCAACAGCGCAGCTACCTTGGCGATGGGGTATCCGGTCGCCTTGGAGGCCAGAGCTGACGAGCGCGAGACGCGCGGGTTCATCTCAATGACAACCATGCGCCCGGTCTCAGGATCCACGGCAAACTGGATATTGGAACCGCCGGTATCGACACCGATCGCGCGCAGCACGGCGATAGAAGCATCCCGCATCCGCTGGTACTCGCGGTCCGTCAGCGTCTGCGCCGGCGCCACGGTGATCGAGTCACCGGTATGCACACCCATCGGATCGATATTCTCGATCGAGCAGACGATGATGGCGTTGTCAACATGGTCGCGCATAACCTCCATCTCGTACTCTTTCCAGCCGATAACCGATTCCTCCAGGAGCACCGTATGGGATGGGCTCTCGATCAACCCGCGCGCCACGATCTGGGTGAGTTCCCTGGCATTGTAGGCGATGCCGCCGCCGGTACCACCCAGCGTGAAGCTGGGGCGCGCAATCAGCGGATAGCCCAATCCCTCAGCGGCCTCGAAAGCTTCGGGCAGCGAACCGATCTGGCGGCTGAGGGGTACCTCGAGTCCGATCTCCAGCATGGTCTGCTTGAATAGCTCCCGGTCCTCGGCCAGTTGAATGGCGTTGAAGGAAGCCCCGATCAGCTCGACGCCGTGGCGGTCCAGAACTCCCGTCTCGGACAGCGCCACCGCCAGATTGAGCGCCGTCTGGCCACCAAGTGTCGGCAGCAGCGCGTCCGGCCGCTCGCGCGCAATGATGGCGTCCAGGGCCTCAACCGTCAACGGCTCGATGTAGACGGCATCAGATAGCTCCGGATCCGTCATAATCGTCGCCGAGTTGGCATTGACGACAATCAGCCGGTATCCGACCTCGCGAAGGGCCTTCAGTGCCTGTGTACCGGAGTAGTCGAACTCCGCCGCCTGCCCTATCACAATTGGGCCTGAGCCAACAATCAGGATGGATTCGATGTCTGTACGCCTAGGCATGCTGGTCCTTCACCATAGCTATGAACTGCTCGAAGAAACCCTTTGCATCGTGAGGTCCCGGGGACGCCTCCGGATGGAACTGCACTGAGAAAGCGGGGTAGTCGAGAAGCCGTAGCCCCTCCACCGTACCATCGTTGAGTGAGAGATGCGTGACCTCGAGCGGGCCAAACCCGGCGGGGCTGGTGCCGATCAGGGATGACTCCGGCAATAGTTCGGCCATCGTGACCAACTGCCCTGAGTCCGTCTGTGTCACCAGCTCGGGCCGCATGGGT
>CBFCZM010000009.1:0-20528 GCA_965602565.1 uncultured Anaerolineae bacterium | reverse complement strand
CTCCCCTTGGGCCACTCGGAGAGCAGACGGTACTTGCTCGTGAAACTCCCGCCCCCGCTGTACAGCGGCCAGATTACCAGAAGCCTTCTTTTCCCCACGAGACTTGGCCTGGCAAGAACAACACAACCTCGCAGACTTTCCGTTTCCCAAAGGGCAGTGCGATTTCGTCTGGTTTGAAAACTCGCTTTCCTCAACAATAGCCCCGCCAATTGAGATGCTGGCTCACCGTGCGGCTCTTGTCAACGTACAAATCAATCTTGTTCCAGCAGAAGACCCTCTGCCACTTGTGCGCTCCAGCCGCTTGTTGGGCGGCCCCAGTCTATTACGGTGCGCTTGTCTGCACCAGCGGCAGGTAGATGCCATAGTGGGCCGCGCCGCCGCCCCAGAAGCCGCCGGCCAGGGTGTACGTTCCGCCGCTGGATGCGCCGGCGTCGGGCTGGCCGATGGTGCCGCCCAGGCTGTAACTACCGCCCGCGCTGGAGGCCGCGCCGCCGGCCACCGTCCACCAATCGAGGGTATAGCCTGTGAGAGCGGAGGCACTGACAACGCCGAGTGCTGCAACGGCGAGGATGAGTAGCAAAAGTGAGAGAATCAATATGCGTTTCATGGCTCATCTCCTGGTTACGGACACGTGCTGGCGTAGAAGGCGTAATTTTCGTCGTACACCCCGGCGCAGGTCACCACGCCATCAACTGCCCCGCCGTCCAGTTGCGAGGCACCGACGCGGGTGGTGAATCCGCTGTCGTTGCGGATGGTGTTGGTACCGCCGCTGACCTGCGAGTTGTTCACCAGCACGGTGTAAGTGCCGCTGGAGGCGGTGTTATCGATGCCGTAAGTGGAGAGTCCGCCGCTGGCGCGGATGACGCTGTTGTTGATGATCGGCGAGGAGGCGCTGTTATAGATGCCGCGATTGTAGCCGGTTCCGTCGCTGGCGCGGATGACGCTGTTGTTGATGATCGGCGAGGAGAAGTCGTCGTTGTACACGCCGTAGCTGAGCACTCCCCCCGAGGCGCTGGCGCTGACGTCCGTCATCGTCGGCGAGGAGGAGACAGTGTTGTACACGCCGTAGCTCTGGTTTCCCACCGAGGCGCTGGAGGCGCTGGCGCTGACGTCCATCATCGTCGGCGAGGAGGAGTCGAGGTTGTACACGCCGTAGTTGCTGTGCGTTCCCCCCGAGGCGCTGGCGCTGACGTTCGTCATCGTCGGCGAGGAGGAGTCGTTGAACACGCCGTAACTGTCCGTTCCCCCCGAGGCCCTGACGCTGACGTCCGTCATCGTCGGCGAGGAGGAGGAAGCGTTGGCCACGCCGTAGTTGCTGTGCGTTCCCCCCGAGGCGCTGGCGCTGACGTCCGTCATCGTCGGCGAGGAGGAGGAAAAGTTGACCACGCCGTAGCTGTACGTTTCCCCCGAGGCGCTGGCGCTGACGTCCGTCATCGTCGGCGAGGAGGAGTCGTAGTTGTACACGCCGTAGCTGCCCGTTCCCCCCGAGGCGCTGGCGCTGACGTGGGTCAAGCGCGGCGCAGCGCCGCTGTTGAAAATGGCAACTGCATACGCCGCGCCGCCGGTGTTCTCCACCGTCAGGAAGCGCAGTTCGGCGTCGTTCGCACCCACCACCGTGCCGGTGACGACAGAAGCGTCACCGATGAAAGTGATTTTGGTGGTCAACTCGCCGGCGCCTTCGATGTCCACGAATTGCTTCATTGTCACTCGCTCGGTGTACACACCCGGCGCAACGTAAATGAGATAGCGATTGGTGTCGCTCGCTGTGGTGATGCTGGTGAGCGCGGCGGTAATGGTGGTGAAATCGCCGCCACTTTTTGCCACGATGACCACGTTCTGGTATGCCGTGCCTTTGCCCTTGAATTGCGTGCCAACCAATTCCAGCCCGTCGCCGGCGGTGTAGGTGGTGTTATCGTCCACGCCATCGGCAAAGCCGGCCGGCACGCCGGTCAGTCCGCTCCACGGAGCTTTCGAGGCGTAGATGGCGTAGGGCGTTGCGGTCAATGCCTGGCGCGGGGTGAGTGGGGTGTATGCTTCCACGCTGCCCCCCGGTTTCACACCAATGTTCAGGAACAGCGCCGTGCCATCGAATACATTGCCGAAATCCAACTGGACGGTGAACAATCCGTTGGTGACAGTTACGCCGCCTTGCGTGACGGTACCGCCCACCAGACTGCCGCCGCTCAAGGCGTCGAACAGTTCGAACTCGAAGTCGTAGGCGCCGTTGGCGGGCGCGCCGCCGTCGGTCAGTTGGCCCTGGTAGGTGAAGCCGGTTCCCAGGGCGGCATTGAGCGGGCGCGCCGAGGCAGCGCTACTCGTCATCAGAACGATGAGCAAAACAGAGAGCATTCGGAAAGCTGATTTCTTGGTAAACATAGCATCTCCTTTTTTAGCTTGATCTGGATAGAGTTAGTCACATATTCACTTGCAGGGTACTGCGTAAATATTTGAGTTGTCAAAGCCCGAGAAAAACATTGTACACGGATTGCGCGGACGCTTCGCGTGCAGATTTGTTGGCTCTCTGGGATTTGCCGTGACGCGCCACCAGATGTAGGTCCCCTGCGGGTTGCCAATCCGACTTGTGCGCGGCGCACCCCGGTCGCTGACCGACTACGCGGACAAGCGAAACCCACTTCGCCTTGCTGATTTTGCCTTGCTTGCCCCGTCGCCAGCAAGCAATGTTTGGCGGCGAGCCTGCCGAATGGGGGAGCGATGCCGCACTCGAACCCTGCCCGTTGACCAGTCTAGCGATATGCGTCAGCCGCCGCGTGGATGCGTGTATAAGCCTTCGCCGCAAGACCTGCTTGAGGCGCGTGTGACTTTCGCTTTGTGCGCGCGATAACGCGGTCGGCTGCACGCGGAACGTGCGGCCAATGGGTTCGGCGCACACCTCGCACACCAGGTCGCGGCGTATCGCCAGTGCGACCTCACGTCTGCGCCCGCTCACGTCGAAGCCGGTACCGCGATGCGTATCTCCCCAGGTCGACGCAGCATCGGTCACGATCTCCATCGACTGGATGGAAAACCCGCGGAGGCGCATCGAATCCGACAGATAGGGATCAGCGCCCATTCAGCAACCCCATAAGTCCGGCAATCCACGGTCCGGCACCCGACATATTCAGAGCGATCGGCAGCAAGAGCACACCCATCGCGTTCATCCGCCGCGAACCCCACAGCACGGGGATCAGGCCGATGCCCGACGCCACCGCGCAGATGGCCAGCCCGGGCCAGCCTGTGATACCGGCGACGACGATGACCAATACCCCCAGCGTTACCCAACTGATCAGCCGGGTGCTCAGGTGCGCCGTGAGGCCGGCCATCGCCCGCGCCAGAACGAGCGACAGCAAGAAAGCTACCCCACCACCCAACAACACCGCCCCCACCGCCAGAACGTAATCCGAGGGTGTGTAGGCGGTATATCGTGTACTGATCATCCAAGCCATACCACCGCGCGTCATATGCAGCCCCGGCACAAAGAAGAATAGGAACCCGCCGACGTAATAGACAAGCTTGGCAGCGCCCTGCGCCACGATGAAGGTCCTCGGGTCCCTTTGAGCGGTCGCGTGACCCGCCAGGAGGCCCCCCATCCCCCCGGTGACCACGGGAAAGAAGGCCGCGAAAAGCCCGCCGATTGCCCCGGCTGCCGTACCCCGCAATATCACGGAGAACGGTGCATCAACGTCACGAGAGACATGCTGCGGCGGCAGCCTTACCTGGCCGAGAAGGTTGATCACCACCCAGGGCACGGCAAAGAGACCGACAAAGGCCGGGAGGAAGCTCTGATAGGCCACATCCACTGCCACCGGCGAGCGGTACATCAGGATTATGCCCAAGACCCCTGACAGGAGGAACGTGACCAAGCCCGCGGTCAGGGAGCGCCAGCCATCCCACCACCGGCGCCACCCCTCCCGCGCACGGGCGCTCCCCTTGGGCCACTCGGAGAGCAGCATATAGGCGATCACCGTCCACAGAATCCAGCCCAAGTGCGGTTGCAGGATCTCGCGAAACACGGGCAGCCACCGGGAGGCCACCGGCGTAAGGGCAGCCAACACCGCCAACCCACCCAGGCCTCCTAGACCCGCAAGCACCACCGCTTCATAGCCCCGCTGCCGGCGCATATAGGCCTGGCCCGGCAGGACAACGAAGACCATGCTCTCATCCGGCGTCGAGAGAAAGATACTGGGGAGGGTGTTGACCATCGCATAGCCTACGACCAGGCCGAGGAAGAGGAAAGCCATAGGCTGCGGGGCCAGCGACAGAGCGCCGGCATCGACCAAGAGCAGCAGAACCCCGGCGACGTTGTAGATGTGCAGACCCGGAACCAGCGCCAGCACCGATGCCACAATCACACCCACGAGCGTCCACAGAAGCAACGAGAGCGGCACCTCAGTCCTCCATACGCCGCACGTGCCAATCGTAGTTGGAGCGCGGGATCAGCTCCAACTCATCGTTGAACACGTCGATCACCCCCACGACCTCGACCTGTTGCCCGGCTTGAGGTGCGGGGGTCAGCGTCTGGTAGAGCTTGGACCAGAACAGCACGACGATATCCCCGGTGCCGTCCCTGAGCACGACCTTGACGCCGGCCGAAAAGCCCTGCGGTTCGCGCAGCACGCCGCGGGCCCGCACCACGCGTCCGGCATCCGCTGCGGACAGCTCACCCAACTCCACCCACGGTGGCAGCTCTGCCGGCTTGAGAATCTCCACGTCCTTCGCGACTGCAGGCACCACCTCCAACGCCTCACGATAGACCTGGACCTCACCGGAGACCGCCACCTCAGCACCGATGTCCAATGTCGCCGGCGCCTCCAGCTCCTTGTGAACGTCGTCCCATAACAACAGCAGAATCTGTGCCGTCCCATCATCCAGGGTCGCTTTCACACCACCGGAAAGCCCTTCCAACATCACCACACGCCCCTGTACGCGGACCGTGCGGCCGAGATCGGCCTCTGAGATCTCGTTCAGCGCAACCAGCGGCTGGACCGGTGGCTGGACCGGTGGCTGGATCTGTGGCTGCACCGGCAGCACATTCTCTGCTGCCTGACTCTCCACCGCCGGTGACAAAGGCTGAGTCAACACCGGCACCGCGGAGAGTTGGATATCCGCCACATCCGCGGGCACAATCTGGGGTGTCGTCTTGTAGAGGCTCACGGTGCCCACCACGGTGATGGCCTGCCCCGCCACCATCTCCGGCAACTCACCGGTCAACGCCTCCACGGCTTCGCCCACGGCGATGGTGATCTCACCACTGTCGTCGCGGAGATCAACCAGTATCAGCCCGTCGTAGGGTTCCGCGATCCGCTGCACGTGGCCCCGCACACGAACGCGCAGCCCCTCATCCAGCAGCGTGATCTCCCCCGCCCCAAGAGGTATCGCAGTGGGCCGCTGCAGGTTCAGATGCTCCGGCACGTTGAGGGTTAGGGCAACGTAGTCCTCGCGGATGCGCAGGGTGCCGGCAACGGACACCTCATCGCCAATAGCCGGCAGCCTGCCCTGCACGAGCAGCTCCCGGGTCACGTCCGCATAGGCATTGACGTGGACTTCGCCGGTCTCATCGGCAAGCCAGAATCCCAGATAGCCGCTCTCGGGATCATAGGTGAGCCCACGAGTTAGGCGGCCCTGGAGGCGAACATAGGCCAGGTTCATCGTGCCCCCAGCCTCGCCGATGGAGATCTCGGGGATCGGCACGCCACGGGCCGCCCACCAGATCAACGCCAGTCCCAACGTCCCCAGCAGTACGGCCACCAGCTTCACGGTGCGCACCGCGAGACGACCTGCCATCTGCGCCCCGCAGTGGGGACAGCGCTCATAGGGGCCGACGAAGCGCCCGCAACTGCCGCAGTGCATGCGACCGCGCCCGACGCCGTCGTGTCCGATCGCATCGGGCACGGTCGTGGGGAGTTCTATGGTGGTAGAAGCAGATTCCGGTTCCTCGCATGTCACGCGCCCATCCCCAGGAGGTACCACCTCGTCCAGCCGGGAAGGGATAGGCATCGTTACGCTCCTTCAGGCCCGGGATCGGGCACCGGGCCCGTGGCTGGCCACACCATCTCGTGTTGGCACTGCCAGACACGATAGCCAAGATCCGTAAACGCGCGTAGCAGCGGATCTTCCGCCGGCACGTTGATGATATAGCCACCCAGAGCGGGCACCTCAGCGTGGAGAGAGAGCAGAAGCCGCCGCCCCAATTCCACGCGGCCCGGCATCTCGGGGTGTACGGCCAGATCGAGCACGAGGATAGTCTCAGTCTGCGTTTGAAAGAGAACATACCCGGCGAGACGGCCGTCGTGGAACAGCGCCTGCCCCTGGACTCGTGGGGCCCGTTTCTGCAGCGAGCGCGGCCTTCGCTGCCACGAGGGATCGACCTCATGGAACTCGGCGTGGTGCTTCAGCAGTTTCTGTGGTCTGACAAGTCGCAGGTCGAGACTGCGCAACGGTTCCGGCAGATCAAGACCGGGCGGCCTCTTGAGCACCAGCAAATCCCGCGTGGTGGCGAAACCCAGCGAGCTATACAGCCCGAGACCGGCCCGGTTCTGCTCCAATACCTCCAGGCGCAACACATCGAGGCCGGCTTCGCGGGCATACCGCTGAATCCGCTGAAGGATCGCGCGGCCAACGCCACGGCGCCGCCAGGCCGGGCACACGCCCACCGCGCTCACCCACCCTTCGGAACCGCGCACCGACAGAAGTGCCATGCCGACAGGCGCACCGACGGGCACACCCGCAGGTACATCCACGGCCGCGCCCGCAGAAACACCCTCCGCCACAGCCACGATCGAGCGCGCCAGATCAACATCCATATCGTCGCACATCATCGCAAGCTGAAATGCATCAAACCGCACAGGAATGAAATAACCCGCGTAGGCTTGATTGAGGAGTTCGGTCAGACGCCGGTGGGAGAATGTAGCTGCAGGCTGCAACGTCAGTGGATCCATGGTCAGTCTCACTCTTGCATAGGATAACATCGACGGCAGCTTTGTGCAATCGGCCTTGTCTGGCCCTATGATACCATTATACTCACGGCTGATACAGCAACTCGAAGCCAGGCGGAACCACGCATAGGCTATCATTCCAAGCGGTTCACGCACACCTGCAAAGGAGAGAGCTATGACACTCCCAGACATTCACCTCGCCCAGACCGTCGACTTCCTGATCGGCCTGCTCAACACGCCCAGCCCGACCGGAGATACTGACGAAGCCATGGCGTACGTGGAACAGGCACTCGCCGACCTCCCCCTCACGGCGACCCGCACGCGCAAAGGCGGCCTGGTCCTGACGTGGCCCGGTGATGAAACGTGCCCTCGTGCGCTCACCGCGCACGTAGACACGTTGGGCGCGATGGTGCGCAAGATCAAGCCCAACGGGCGGCTGATGCTAACCCCCATCGGCGGCTACTACTGGCCCTCCATCGAGACCGAGGGGTGCACGGTGATGACCCGCGGCGGCGAGACCGTGCGCGGCAGCATTCTCCCGATCAAGGCCTCGGCCCACATCTACGGGGCGGAGGCGCGCGAGTTGAAGCGCGATTCTGAGAACTACGAGGTCCGGCTGGATGTGCGAACCTGCAGCGGAAACACGACCCGAGCCCTGGGCATAGACGTCGGCGACTACGTCTATATCGATCCCCGCGTCGAGGTCACCAACGGCTTTGTCCGGTCTCGCTACCTGGACGACAAGGCTGGCGTCGCCACCATCTTCGGCGCCCTGATGGCCCTGCACCGGGCCGGGATGGCGCCCCGCTACCGGCTGGACGTGCTCGTCTCGAACTACGAGGAAGTGGGCCACGGCGGCGCCACTGGCATCCCGGCCGACACCGACGAGCTGGTCACAGTGGATATGGCAGCAGCAGGCGAGGACCAGAACTCCGACGAGTTCACGGTCGGCATCTGCGCCAAGGACTCCGGCGGCCCCTACCACCTGGGGCTGCGACGGAGGCTGGAGCAGTTGGCCGAGGACTGCGAGATTCCCTATCGCACCGATATCTACCCCTACTACCACTCCGATGGTGAGGCGGCGTGGCGCGCCGGCGCGGATCTGGCCGTCGCACTGATCGGCCCCGGCATCGATGCGTCGCATACCTACGAGCGCACCCACGAGGACTCCCTGAGCGCCACAACCCAGCTGCTGCTGGCTTACCTACTCAGTGAGTGAGGAGCCTGTGGACGATCTAGCAGGGCGATTGGCGTGGGACGTTCCCTATCTGACGGCGGAGACGCCCGGCATCGGCGGCGTTATTCGGACGGAGATCGACGATTTCATCGTCGACGAGATCCCGGCTTACGAACCGTGCGGCGACGGCGAGCACACCTACTTCGGCATCGAGAAGCGCGGCATCTCCACGATGAACGTGGTGAATCAACTCGCGCAGAAGCTGGACCGGCGGCCACGCGACGTCAGTTTCGCCGGCCGGAAGGATGCCCGCGCCACCACGCGGCAGAGCTTCTGCGTCCACAACGTGCCGCTGGAGGAGATCAGGGCCCTTGAGCTGGACAACGCTCGCGTTCTGTGGGTCTCACGCCACCGCAACAAGCTGCGTATGGGCCACCTCCGCGGCAACTGGTTCACGATCCGCATCCGCGATGTCACACAGAACGCTGCCGCCCGGGCCGAACCCATTCTGGCGACACTGGCGCGCCGCGGTGTGCCCAATGCCTACGGGCCGCAGCGGTTCGGTAGCCACGGCGACAACCAGATCGTGGGCTACCACCTGCTGCGCCACGACACCGAGGCCCTGAGAGCCCTGGGCATCCACCGTCCCCAGCGCCGTATGTTCGACTTCTACATCAGCGCGCTGCAATCTTCGCTCTTCAACCAGGTTATCGCGGCCCGCATCAGCGCAGGGACGCTGGACACAGTCATCGCAGGCGACGTCGCCAAGAAGGAGGACACTGGCGGCATCTTCACCGTCGAGGATGGTGAGACCGAGCGTCCCCGGGCCGCGGCGTGGGAGATATCGGCCACCGGCCCTATCTACGGCTACAAGATGATGCAGGCGCAGGCAGACGCGGGAGAGATCGAGACGCGTATCCTGGCCGCGTCCGGCATCGCGCTGGAGGACTTCCGCGCGGTCAAGGCTCAGGGCGTCCGCCGCCCGATGCGCTACAACCCAAAGCGCCTTACCTGGCAGATGGACGGCGACGACCAACTCATCGTCAGCTTCTTCGCGCCCAAAGGCTCCTTCGCCACGACGCTCCTACGCGAACTGATGAAAACCGAGGACGTGCGATAGAAACTCCTGGCCCCCCCGTTCCCTCTCCCGTCTCTAATCCTCTGCTATCCTACCTCTAATGCCCTGCTAATACTCCCCGGCTATACTGTAAGCTAGCGGCGCTATTCGCGCCGCATTTGACATATACCGGCGATCAGTGCCAGAGGACGTATGGATAGACGACAGAAAAAACAAATGCGGTTCTCAACCGCCTACCTGCTCATCGCATTGCTGGTAGCGTGGGTGTTCCAATCCCTGATCTTTCAGCCCTTGGTCACCCGGCGGAGTGAGGTCTCGTACAGCCAATTCGTGGCAGAGCTGGATGCTGGGAGGATAGGGATTGTTCAGCTGACCGAAGACCGGATCCTCTACGAACAGAAGCCCGAGGAGGATAGCAGCAAGGTCTACAACGTGGTACGGGTCGATGATCAGGACCTGATCGACCGGCTGGTTGCATCCGGTGTTGAGTTCTCGGGTGAAGCCCCCACCAACGGACTGCTTCCCACCCTCCTGGGCTGGATCATCCCGATGCTGCCGCTACTGGCGATCTGGTACTTCAGCATGCGGCGGATGGGACAGAGTGGCTCCGGCGTGATGTCCATCGGCAAGAGTAAGGCCAAGCAAATCCAGGGCGAGATGACCGGGGTCGAGTTCGGGGATGTCGGCGGCGCCGATGAGGCCGCCCTCGAGCTCAAAGAGATCATCGAATTCCTCAAGAACCCGGAGAAGTTCACTCGGTTGGGCGCCAAGCTACCCAAGGGCGTGCTGCTGGTTGGCCCTCCGGGCACGGGCAAGACGCTGCTGGCAAGAGCCACCGCCGGCGAAGCTGACGTGCCCTTCTTCTCCATTAGCGGCTCTGACTTCGTGGAGATGTTCGTCGGCGTGGGCGCTTCTCGCGTGCGTGACCTCTTCGAGCAGGCCAAAGCCAAGGCTCCCTGTATCGTCTTCATCGACGAGATCGACGCGCTGGGACGGTCACGCGCCACGGTGGGATCGCTGGGAAGCAATGACGAGCGCGAGCAGACACTGAACCAACTCCTCGCGGAGATGGACGGCTTCGAGGCGAACCAGGGCGTCGTCATCATGGCCGCGACGAACCGCCCCGAGGTGCTGGATAAGGCACTGCTGCGCCCCGGGCGCTTCGACCGCCAAGTCCAGGTGGGACTCCCCACGGCGGCAGGCCGCCGTGAGGTACTGGATATCCACACGCGTGACGTCAAACTGGACCAAGACGTGGATCTCGACCGCATCGCGCAGATCACGGCGGGATTCACGGGCGCTGATCTGGCCAACATCGTCAACGAGGCCGCTTTGCTGGCCGTGCGCAACGACCATGAAGCCGTCACAATGGACGACGTCGATCTGGCGATCGAGCGCGTCATCGCCGGCCTCCAGCGCAAGATGCAGCTGAAACCGGAGGTCAGGCGACGCGTGGCCTACCACGAGGGCGGGCACGCGCTGGTCGCCTGCCTGCAGCCCGGGACCGACCCAGTCCACAAGGTGAGCATCGTCCCCACTACCAAGGGCGCACTGGGCTACACTCTGCAGATGCCCGACGAGGACACCTATCTGCTGAGCAAACGCCAGTTGGAGGAACGTCTGGCGGTGATGCTGGGCGGACGCGCCGCGGAACTGATCGTGTTCAATGACACCTCCACAGGTGCCGCCAACGATCTGGAGCGGGCCACAGACATCGCGCGGCGGATGGTCACGGAGTTCGGGATGACCGACGCGCTGGGACCGGTCCGCTACGCCAATGCGGTAGGCTACAGCTACCTGGGTCAGATGGGCGGGCTGCGCCACGACATCAGCCCGGAGACGGCACAACTCATCGATCAGGAGACACGTCGCATCATGGAGAGCGCGGAACAGCGCGCCGTGAAGCTCCTCCGCGCCAGCATCGAAGCTTTGAACGAGGTCGTCCAGGTACTACTGAAGGATGAGGTCATAGACGGGGATCGAATCGCCGAGATCGCCGGGCTACAGCCGACGGAGAGCTAGGGCAAATCGGTGAATCTCAAATCACAAACGGCAGATCTCAGACAGCAAGTCTTAGATCTCAGATAGCAGATGCCGACAGTGCCGCCAGTCTTGATTCGGAACTATGCCCCGAACAAGGACTGTGGGCACTATCTGTTTACAGCAGGATGATGCTGTGTTGCCGGCAGGTCTCGATCATCTCGGACGGCCAGAGACTGGACTGGATCTCGCCGATGTGCGCCTTGTGCAGGAAGAACATGCAGAGCCGGGATTGGCCAATCCCCCCGCCGATCGAGAGCGGGAGATCCCCCGACAGCAGGCGCCGATGGAAGAGCAGCGACTCGCGCGCCTGGGTGCCGGTCAGGACTAGCTGGCGCCGCAGTGCCTCGGCGTCCACGCGGATCCCCATGGAAGAGAGCTCATAGGCGCAATCCAGGAGCGGGTAATCCACCAGAATATCGCCATTCAACCCATGGTAGCCGTTGAGCGTCGAGGTCGACCAATCGTCGTAGTCCGGCGCGCGGCCATCGTGAGGTGCACCATCAGCGAGTACAGCGCCAATGCCGATCACGAAAACGGCGCCGTGTTCGCGGCAGATGATGCGCTCTCGCTCTTTCGGGCTCAGATCCGGATAGGCCGCCTGCAGATCCTCGCTGTATATGAACGTGATCTCGTCGGGCAGCATTGGCTCGATTCCCGGGTAGAGATGGCAGATGTACTTCTCCGTGCGCTGAATCACAGCGTAGATCTTGCGCACCGTCACCCTGAGGTACGCCAGCGTCCGCTCTTCTGGGAGCATCACCCGCTCCCAGTCCCACTGATCCACATACAGAGAGTGAAGGTTGTCCAGATCCTCATCGGCGCGGATGGCGTTCATGTCGGTATAGATCCCCTCGCCGGGCTGGAGTTCGAAGTCTGCGAGCCGCATGCGCTTCCACTTGGCCAAGGAGTGCACAATCTCCGCTCGCGCGTCTTTCAGCGCCTTCACCGGGAAGCGCACCGGCCGCTCGATGCCGGTGAGATCATCGTTGATCCCGGTGCCGGTCTGCACAAAGAGCGGTGCCGTCACCCGCATCAGGTTGAGCTCAAACGCGATATTCGTCTGGAAGAAGGTCTTGATCTCCCGGATCGCAAGCTCAGTTTCACGAAGATCCAGGATCGGCTCATATGAGTCGGGGATGACAAGGTGGCTCTGCACAATCTCTCTCCTTGGTTACAGCTTGACTATCGGTCATTATCCCTGACGGCGAAACTGGGTCAAGGGGCACTTGATAGGTTCCCAGGGCGTACGCCCTCGGCGATCTCACTCCGCTTGACGATCCGGACTTTTGCGTGATCATGGTGGAATGCTAAACAATCAACCAACCGGTGAAGAACGAACTGTGACCTATGTCGGAGGTGCCACGATTGATGGCGCACCGATTGCCTATATCGTGGTGCTCTCCGCCGCCTGCACGGCGCTGGCCTTCATCCCCTTCTCGGTGATTGTGGCCTTGGGCGGCAGCTTCCCACTGAGCCAGGCCATCTTCCCGTTAGTGGGCTGGATCCTGGGCCCCATCGCCGGAGCCGTCGCGAGCGGCGTGGGAGCGCTCGTGGGCGTCTTCGTTGCGCCGCACACCGCCGGGATCCCCGCCGTGCGCGTCATCGGCGCAGTCGTGGCAAGCTTCGTCGCGGGCAGTATGCGACACGGAACACGCCGCAACTGGTGGTGGTTCCCCATCACCGTGACCGGCGTGGTCTGCCTGGCGCTCTATGGCGGCAGAGCCATGGTCCAGAACGGGGTCGGCTTCTGGGTCGTCGTCGCCGGGGCGTTCATCGACTGGTCCGCAGTGCTGCTCTTTGCCCTCCCCACACGCCCCCTGGTCTCCAGATGGATCAGCAGTCCCAATCTCGGGCTGGTAGCCACAGGATTGGGGTTGGGGACGTGGATCGCCGCAGGTATGGCTCATCTGGTCCAGGGGATGATCACCTACTTCATGTACAACTGGCCGGAGGATGTCTGGGTGACCCTTATCCCCATCATTCCGGCGGAGAATCTGCTGCGCTGCGCTGTGGGCATCACCATCGGCACCGGTGTCGTCGCCGGGCTCCGGGCTATCGGGTTGGTGAAGCCGCGCGAAGCCGTCTACTGACACCGGAATAGCCGCATGCCAGAAGCAATTGCCACATTTGACAATGTCTCGTATATGTACCCGCGGTCCACGGTACCGGTCCTGCGGGATATTACACTCGAGATCCGCAAAGGCGAGTTCCTCGGCTTGATTGGCCCCAACGGCTCCGGCAAGACCACGCTGTGCCTGGCATTGAACGGCATCGTTCCGCAGTTCTACGGCGGGCGGTTCTTCGGCGCGGTCAGCGTCGCCGGGCTGGACACCCTCGAGCACCCGATCAGCACGTTGGCGCGCCGTGTTGGCATCGTGTTGGAGGACCCCGAGACGCAGATCACGGCCACCTCGGTGGAGAACGAGATTGCATTTGCGCTGGAGAACCTCAAAGTACCGCGTGACGAAATCCTGTCCCGCATCCCCCGCGTCCTGGAGGCCGTCCGCTTGGAGGGCATGGAGCACCGGCATCCCCAGGAACTCTCCGGTGGGCAGAAGCAGCGCCTGGCGATCGCGGCGATGTTGGCCGTTCGGCCCAGCCTGCTGATCCTCGACGAGCCCACCTCGCAACTTGACCCGGTGGGAGCGCAGGAGGTCTTCAGAACCGTGCAGGAGCTGAACCGCGAGCTCGGCGTGACGATTGTGATGGCAAGCCACGCGGCCGAAGAACTGGCCGAGCGCGCCGATCGCCTGGTGCTGCTCAACGCCGGGCAGATCGTCGACGCGGGCCCGCCTGCCAAGCTCTATCCGCAGGTCGAACTTATGCAGCAGCTCCACCTGCGACCGCCGGACGTCACACGTACCTTTCATTACCTGCGAGAAGCAGGATTCAGCATTCCTGAACTGCCCGTGACCCTGGGGCAGGGCATCGCCGCGATCAAGCCACTGGCAGGAGCATGCCTCACCCAGACCTCTGAGACCCAGCTTGTCGCCGCGCCGCGGCCTGGGCGCCCGCTGGTGTCGGTGACACACCTGACGCATACCTACGACGACGGCACCCAGGCACTCCAAGACATCTCGTTGGACATCCATCAGGGCGAGTACGTGCTGATCGCCGGCCAGAACGGCGCCGGCAAGAGCACGCTGGTGCGGCATTTTCTGCGGCTCCTGCTGCCCACCGCCGGTGAGGTGCGCATCGACGGCGTTCCGACCCGCGACCTGAACATCAGCACACTGGCTCGCCGCGTGGGTTACGTGGCCCAGAACCCCGACAATCAGATCTTCAGCACGACAGTAGAGAAAGAGGTCGCGTTCGCACTCCGGCACCTCGATACCGCCACCGACGAAATCCGCGCACGGTCTGAGCGAAGCCTTGTCGCGATGGGGTTGCAAGGGGTGCGCGACCGCCACCCGCTCTCGCTGCCCCGTGGGGAACGCGCACGAGTCGTCATGGCCGCCATCTTGGCGTTGGAGCCCGAGGCCGTGATCTTCGACGAGCCGACCACCGGACAGGACTACCAGGGCGCACGCTATATCCTGGAACTCACCAAGCGACTCCACGACGCCGGCAAGACGGTGATTGTGATCACCCACCATCTCTACCTGATGGCGGAGTACGCCGAACGGGTGATTGTGATGGGCAAGGGCATCCTGTTGCGCGACGCGCCCATCCGCCTGGCCTTCCACGAGGCGGACCTGCTGGCATCAACCTATCTGGCCCCACCGCAAGCCGTGCAGCTGGCACAGGCCGCATCTGAGGCCGCCGGCGTGCCGCTGCCGTGCCTGACCCCGCAAGAAGTAGCCGGCGCCTTGGCCCGTGGCACTACAGGGTGCAGGCTATGAGTACGATGGCATTCCGAACGGTCGAACGTGACTCGCTCTTCACACGGCTCGATTTCCGCCCCAAGCTGTTTATGATCGCCGTCATCACAGTCGTTGCCTTTGTCTGGGAGAACCCACTGATGGGCGGTGGGCTGGCGCTAACCGTCTTGCTGGCGTGTCTCGCCGCCGGTGTCAGGCCTGGCTACATCCGGACCGTGCTACTGCTGATGCTCCCCTTCAGCTTGGTCTTGATCCTCACCCAGGGCTTCTTCTCAGGAGCTCTTATCACCACCCTCACCGGGCTGCAGCCCGACGACTTCCATATGCTCCTCGTCTTCCCCGCCGCCTGGCCCCTGATCGGCGGCGTGGGGCTCTCCTGGGAAGGTGTGCAGTACGCCCTCAACATCATTGCCAAAAGCCTGACGATGACCCTGGTCATCCCCTTGGGCGTCTTTACGACCGACGTCGATACGATGATCGTGGGCATGGTCAAGGCCCGGATTCCCTACAAGATCGCCTTCATCTTCTCCTCCACGCTGCGGTTCTTCCCACTGCTCTTCACCAGGACCCAAGCCATCATCGAAGCACAGCGTCTGCGGGGCCTGGCCTTTGAGGCAATGGGACCGGTCAAGCGGCTGCGGGTCTATGCCCGCATTGTCGTTCCCCTCATCCTGGGCGCGCTCAACGAATCTCAGATGCTGGACGTGGTGCTCCAGTCGCGGGCCTTCGACGGCAGCCCGGACCGCACCTATCTGCACGACTCGCAACTCATGGCCGCGGATTACGCCCTCTTCGGTCTGTTCGGGCTCTTCCTGCTGGCCGCTATCACCGGCTATATCGTGTTCGGTATCGGCAAGTTCACCGGGGTGCTAATGTAGTTGGTGGTTGCTGCCTGCGGCATCAAGGGTACAGTACTACGTGGAAGCGCGTGACACCTTCCTCGCGAACGCTACCCACGTTGGGGGATGAACCGCCACAGTTGACGACCACACGATGAACTGCCCCTCTGACTATGCCTAGGAGATCACAGTGCGTCTGACTTTTACACTGAACGGTGAGGCCACCAGCATTGACGGCATCGTTGAAGACATGCTGCTACTTGATCTATTGCGCGACGTACTTGGCCTGACCGGCACAAAGCGCGGGTGCGAGACCGCCACCTGCGGCATGTGCTCCGTCCTGGTCAATGGCGCCCTGACCCGCGCGTGCCGGACCCCCGTCACCGATATCGCGGGATACACCGTGACGACGATCGAGGGGATGCTGGGGCCTGATGGCGAGCTATGCGACCTGCAGAGCGCGTTCCTGGAATACGGCGCCGTCCAGTGCGGCTTCTGCACCTCGGCAATGGTGCTGGCCGGTGAGGCACTGTTGCGCCGAACCCTCACCCCCTCACGGGAGGAGATTCGCCGCGCGATCAACAGCATCCTCTGCCGCTGCACGGGATACCAGCAGATCGTCGACGCCATCGAGGCAACCGCCCAGCGCCGGCGACACCAGCAAGACGCCACAGGCGGAAGCGAGGCTTGATGGTGAGCAACCTTCGCTATGTTGGGAATCCGTCACTGCAGAATGTGGACGGCGCGGACAAAGTGTCCGGTCGCGCCAGGTATGTGTGCGACATGGTCGTTCCCGGGATGCTTATCGCCAAAGTCCTGCGCAGCCCTGTGCCCCACGCGCGCATCGCCAAGCTGAACACGGCACCGGCGCTCGCCGTACCCGGGGTCAAAGCCGTCATCACTCAGGCTGACTTCGTGGACGGCGGCAACTTCGGCTGGCCGGTCAAAGACGCCTACATCCTGGCCGTGGATAAGGTCCGCCACGTCGGTGAGCCGGTAGCCGCTGTGGCAGCCGAGACGGAAGCCGCCGCCCTTGCCGGGATAGATGCCATCATCGTCCAATACGAGCCGCTGCCCGTGATCGGCACCGTCGATCAGGCAAGGGTCCCGGGTGCCGCACTGATCCCCGAGATATCGCCGACAGGAAAGGGCAACCTCTGCAACACCCACATCGTGCGCAACGGCGATCCCGCACGATTGCTGACAGAGGCCCCGGTCCGCTTTGAGGCGACCTATGAGATGCCCCACCAAGAGCACGCCTATATGGAGACCGAGGGGGCACTGGCGATCCCCGAACCGGACGGCGGCGTCACCCTCTATGCCAACAACCAGAGCCCACACATCAACCGCGATATCGCGGCTCAGGTGTTGGGCCTCCCCACCAACCGGGTGCGCGTGATCCAGCCGCCGATCGGTGGCGCATTCGGTGGCAAGGACGAAGTCCTCTACCAAACCTCGGCACAGGCTGCCAGATTGGCCTTGCTAGCGGGCCGACCGGTGAAACTGATCTTCACCCGCTCCGAGTCCATGGCGGCGTCCTACAAGCGCCAGGCGATGCGAAGCCACATCGTCCTGGGAGCAGAGGCCGACGGCGCCCTGCGGGCCGCCAAGGTCGATCTCACCGTCGACAACGGCGCCTATGCCTCGGGTACACCGCTGGCCTCGTGGCGCGCGACGATGCACGCGGCGGGATGCTATCGCTACGCATCCGTGCACGTTGACATGCAGTCGGTCTATACCAACAACGGCTACTCCGGTGCCTTCCGTGGCTTCGGAAACACCCAGGCCAGCGCCGCGGTGGAACTCGCCATCGATGAGCTGGCGGAGCACCTCGGGCGAGATCCTGTGGAGTTCAGGCTCCAGAATTGCCTGCGCGAGGGCGATACCACGATGACCGGTAACCTCCTGGATCAGACCGTGGGGCTGGCCGACTGTCTGGAATGGGTCCGGGACCGCTCAGAATGGACGATAAAACGTGCCGACTATGCCACACAGCCGGAAGGTGACCCTACACGGCGCGGCATCGGCGTCGCCTGCTATTTCCACGGAAGTGGCCTGGGCGCCGAAGGCGATGACTTCGCCACTGCCACGCTCAAGATCGAGGTGGACTACTCAGTCACGCTGACGTCCGGCTTGACCGACTTCGGGCAGGGGAGTCGCACCGTCTTCACGCTGCTGGCTGCGGAGGTCCTGGGCGTGGATATGGAACGCATCCGCGTGCTGCGCCCTGACACCCAGACGGCGCTCGATTCCGGCCCCACCGTTGCTTCTCGTGCGTCCATCGTCGGCGGCAACGCCGTGCGTGTGACCACCGAGAAGGTCGCCCGGCTGCTCGATCTGGCAGCAGCGGATCTGCTCCGCTGCGATCCCCGGCAACTGATCCGCGACGGTGAATGCTACGTTGGCCCGGACGAAACGCCGGTGCCCTTCGAGGCCATCGTCGACCACGCCCGTGAGATGGGACTGCAGCTCTCGGCCCAGGGCCGCTGGCAGATTCGGCCCATCGAATGGAACTTCGACACCGGCACCGGAGAACCCTATTTCTGCTATGTCTTCGGCGCCCAAGTTGCCGAGGTCGAGGTCAGCCGGCGCACCGGCCGGACCCGGGTGACAAGAATCTGGGCGGCTCACGACGCCGGCAAGATCCTTTTCCCCAAGGGCGCGCTGGGCCAGATGTACGGCGGCATCGCCCAGGGTCTCGGATTCGCCCTGATGGAGAACTTCCGCTTCGAAGACGGCGTGCCACAGACGCTGTCCTTCACACAGTACCGGTTGCCACGAGCCACCGACGTCCCCGAGATCGAGGGGACGTACATCCAGACGGCCAACGCGATCGGTCCCTACGGTGCCAAGAACCTGGCGGAGCCGGTGATGATCGGTACCGCCCCAGCCATCGCCAACGCCTTCGCCCAAGCCACTGGCATCCGCGTGCGCAGCTTCCCGCTGCCACAGGCCAAGGGCTAGACCCGACAGCAACTGGAGCCAGACCCTCCGGTTCCAGCGAGCTTTCGACCTGCCGATGTGAGATCACGCCATGCAGTCTTGACCCTCAGTACCTTTCTTGGTGCAGTGCCCACAGGGTCAAGATCGCCCCCTTGCCTATTAGAACGTTTGGGCTATGATAGGTATGGAGCCACAGCACCAGCACCTGGAGATCGTGCATGGAGGCAACCAAGCTATCGCAGCTGCGGACAAACATCACCGATATCGCCATCCGCGCTAAAGAGCGCCGGGCTCGCCGACTCATGCTCCAGGGCGATCTGGGCAGCGCGACCGCCGTCTACCGCGAGATCCTAACGCTGGCTCCGGCCAATGCCAATGCGCACTACCAGCCGGGCATCTGCCTCCGGCACACGCGCCGGTGGAAGGAAGCCGTAGCAGCGCTCCAGCGCGCGAGTGAGCTGGGCGATAGCCGTGCCGCATCGCTGATGGCCAAGGTCCGGGCCACACTGCCCGGCACCGAGATCTGCAACGAGACCTATGGACCGATCGAGGGGACCAGCCTGCCGTCGTCGTGGGAGACCAGGTGATGGCCAGAACGCCGCGGGATGATGCGCTTGCGGCGCTCTGGCCTGGTGGTTCGCTGCCGGTCGCCCCACGCCCCCGGGCTGCTGAGCCCAGCCCTGTCGCTATCCACGCCCCCGGCCATCCCGCGGACAACGAGGAACGCGCCAAAGTCACCCGCCCGATCATTTGCCCGCCGATCGACGACGTCTTCGCTTTGGGCGGCCCACTGGCGGCCTCCCTCGGCCATCGCTACCGCCCGCGCCCGGGCCAGGTGAAGATGGCAAACTACATCCGCGACGCGCTGCAGGGCCACAGACACGCCGTCATTGAGGCCGGCACCGGCATCGGCAAGTCGTTCGCCTACCTGATCCCCGTCCTATGGTCGGGGACGCCGGCCATCGTCAGCACCTCCAACAAAGGCTTGATGAACCAACTGTGGGAGAAAGACATCCCCCGACTGCAACAGATCGCGCCCCGCCCGGTAAAGGCGACCCTGCTCAAGGGGCGCAGCAACTACCTGTGTCGGCTGCGGCTGGACAAGCTCCGCCAACGGATCGGCCGGCCTGAACGTCAACTGGGGCTGGCCCTGATCCATCAAGGGCTGGAACGCATTCCCGACGGCGACATGGAGCGGATGGGATTGCCGCCGAGTCTCACAGCACAGTTGACCGTGAGCAGTCGCGAGTGCGAGGGACGCCGCTGTCCCCGTTTCGAGAACTGCCTCTACGAGAAGGCCAAGCGCGAGGCGCTCGAGGCCGACCTGGTGGTCACCAACCACGCGATGCTCTGTCACAACACGCTACTGGCCGAGAACCACATCCTGCCCGTGCGCCCGGTGCTCATCATCGACGAAGCACACCAGCTCACACGCTACGCGATTGATGCCCTGACGAGGGCCCTGGAGCGCGAACTCTTCTGGGGCTTCATCAACGGGCCCGCCGTGCGGTCCGCGGTTGACGATCCCAACCTGCTGCTGGATGTCCGCGCAGCCTATGACAGTTTCTTCCGCACCGCCGAGAGGCAACGACCTCGTGTCGGGCGTTCGGGACACCGCCCAACACGTTGGGAGCTCACCGGCGAGATCCAATCCGGGCTGGCCCTGGGGGATGCGCTGGCACAGCTTCAGACAGT
>CBFCZM010000008.1:0-21342 GCA_965602565.1 uncultured Anaerolineae bacterium | reverse complement strand
CTCGATTGTGCGCGCAGAGGATCTGGCATCCTTGATGGGCGCAGTCGAATACCTACCCAAACCGGTACAGCATCAGGACCTGCTCGCCACACTCGACCGCGTTACGGGTTAGTCGCCGCTTGCTCTCTCTGGCTCAATTCTCCCGGGCGAGAAGTATCCTCGAAAGCCCCAGCGATGCCGTCAGGAGTTTGCCGCTGGATATGCCGCCATCCAGCGTGACGGTCAGGTACTCGCTGGTCGGCGGCGCGTCACTGGGGTCCAACCCCGAGACGAAGAAAACAGAGACGTCCGCCAGATGCGGGTCTGCACGCATAGACGCCAGGACCGACCACCCATCGTCACCGGGCATGATCACGTCGAGCAGGACCAGATCCGGGCGCCGGGCATGCATTGCAGCCGTCGCCGACGTTGCGTCGCCGGCCACGCTCACAGAGATCGACGCGTCCAGCGTCTCAATCATGCGCGCGATGAGTTGCGCGCTGTCGGGATCGTCTTCCACGATCAGAAGCCCTCGCACGGGGTGGGTCAGGCCATCCAGAGCTGCAGACAGATTCTCGCGTGAAATAGGCTTGATCAGATAGGCGTCGGCGCCTGCGGCCCACGCTCGGGCCAGTGGGTTCGGGACGTCGCAGGCTACGACCAACGTGCCGGGTGCCGCTGAGCGCAGACGGTTGAGCAGTGCTGTGGACTCCGTACGACATGTGTGTGTGTTGACGAGGATAGCGTGGGCAGGGTATTCGATCGCCGCCTCCACACTCTCATCCGCAGTGTGCGTGATCAAGAACTCGATTTCCTGCGCCTGCCTCTGGAGCTCGCGAACAAGCGTGTCCTCCGGATCATGCACAACAACAAGGGGCCGCGAGAAGCTGGCTTCGCGGCCGCTCCTGTCGGTACGGAAACCATCCTCGTGCCACTCCCACTCCCGGATGATCTGGTGGCCGGGACGTGCCGTCGGCGCCACAGGCTCCGCGGTCGGCAACGAGAAAGAGAAGCGAGTGCCCTGGCCCAGTTCACTGTCGACCCAGATTCGCCCGCTGTGGTGCCGGATGATCTCACGGCTGATACTAAGCCCCAGTCCGCTACCGGCTGCTGCCTGAGATGTGCTGACCGCCCGGTAGAACGGCTCGAAGATATGCTGCAGAGCTTCGGAGGCGATTCCCGGGCCCGTGTCGCTGACCTCAACAACTACTTCACCCGGGGTTCCGCTCACCTCAAGAGCGATGGTGCCGGCCTCGGTAAAGAGGGCGGCGTTGCTGAGCAGATTCAGCAGGACCTGGCGGATGCGCGTGCGGTCGCAGTAGACGATCAGTGGTTCTGCCGGTAGATGGTGTACCAGCTTGAGCCCCTTCTTGTAGGCCAGGCGCGAGACAGCCTGCAGCGCCCCGGTGACGGTGTCAGTGAGGTCGACGTGCTCGCGATGGAGCGTGAGGCGCCCCATATCAGTCTGACTCAGATCGAGGACGTCGCTGATCATCTCGGCCAAGTAGGTGCTGTTACGATGGATGATCTCCAGATCCATACGGAGATCGGACGGCAGTTCCTCCGCGTAGATCTCGGGGCGATCAATCATCAGCCCTGCCAGGCCAATGATCATATTGAGCGGTGCCCGAAACTCGTGGCTGACCCGGGACACAAACGCTGTCTTGCTTCGCTGGGCCTCGTCCGCGACGGTTCTGAGCGCGGACATGCGCTGATTGTGGCGTGTCAGCTGCCGGTTAGCACGCGATAGGTCCTGAAGCGTTTGCTCAAGCTGTGCTCTCCGATCACGAGCCTCCCCTACATGGATCTGCGACTGCTGGAATTGAGACCACGACCAAACCATAAGCTCGTAGACAGGGTAGTAGACGCAGCCGAGGATCCCTAATGTGGACCAGGTGGCGAACAGAGACACCGCGATCTCGCCGCCAGTGGCAAATCCCCCGCGGTGGAGGCCCAGCAGAAGCAGCGTCTGCGCGATCACCGTGGCGGCGCCCGCACGCACGCTGATGAACGCGACCGCCATGCCGGCTGGGAGAGCCAGCAATGCCAGGATTCCCGGCTGGTCTAGGTGGCTCTGAGTCATAACAACGCTGATTGAGGTCGCCAGGATGAGAAGCCAACGGCCAAAGGTGGGCCACCTTGCCAGGACCCACCACAGCACCACCAGCAGTATAGTGAGATACGCCCCCAGAATCTGTATACGGATGTACTGTGGCCCGCCGACCAGTCCCTCGGCGCTCAACATAAGCGACACAGCCGCGATGGCTATCAGACCCACTGACCACTGAGCTGAGATGCGGAGCTCAAAGCCGGCGTTCGCTTTGTTCACTGGTGTCCTCCAATCTCTGCATCCGGTGGCGCCTTGTCAGGCACCGCCGATTATAGAACCGTCAGGGTCAATAGCAAGAAAACCCCTCCGGACAGAGGTACCGCCCGGCAACGGAGGATGCGCTGACCGCCGATCCGCCTGCGATGAAGTCGGCTAGGGGCATTCCATCTTTGGGGCAGAAACAGATGGGAATCTGCGCAACCTCAGGACCGCTAGCAGTTTTGGGCCAAGTGCGCTCACAATGCGGACGATCGGCAGGCCCCAAACTGCCAAGGTGCGTTTCAGAACGGGCAATACGCGATTACCTTGATCTAGCGGTGTGCTTCCGACCGAAGTCGCCCCTGCTCTGAAATGCACCCGTCGGCTAGAGCAAAAGCAACGCGGTGATCCGGGTCGAGCATATGACCCATCGCGGCCCGCAAATCCTCGCAGAACGCTGCACCGAGATCCATAGTCGGCTCCTGGTCAGAAGCTGTCCGGTTTTCGTCCTGGCACGATCGTCTGACCCATCATATGCTCATGGTGTAGACAGTGTCCAATCTGTGAGGTCCAATTCCACCATGAATCGCGACCAGCGGTCCGGGACAGCTTTCCGTTCTTGCCCAGATTGACCGTCCGCTCACTACACTCGACCGGATCGAGGATACGGATCTCGTTGCAGACCTGATGAGGCGATGGAGGTGTCTATGCTCAAGGAAACGGATCAGGCTTTCCGGCTGAAGAATGAGTTAGTTCAGTTCACCCTGTCCATCACTGACAACACCTGGTCACTGGAGGATCTGCGCGCTAAGGTGAGTTGGGGGAACCAGGCTATACCAGGTCCCTGGGTGGAGATCCGCAAAGCCGCTACCCCGCATTCCAGCCGCGCGCCACTGTATCTGCACTCGGTGGTGACGCAGAACAGTGCACTGAGCTGCAGTTTCGTCGATGCGTCGGGCAGAGATGGCAGACTGAGGCTGGTGTTTCATCTGATAGGCGACACCCTCCAGGTGTACACTGTGCCGGAAGACACACTGACCTACACTGCCATCGATCTGTTCACATCTGGGCTAGAAGCCGGCCAGGCCGAGAACGGAGAAGCCTTCGTGCCGATCCGCATGGGTCTGTTGCTGCCTGCCCGCGGCGATGCGGCTTTCGATCTAGCATTGGGCACCTACGATTACGAGGGTGTCCACATGGCTATGGCGGGGCTGTTCAAAGCCGGCGCCGTCCTGCTGGCGGATTGGGGCGATCCCTACCTAGGCCTCCGCGTAGCTCGGATAGTGGGGGAGGAGTCTTCTCGTGTTGCCATGAGTTTCTCCCTATCGAAGACTGCCCGCTCGCTGGAGCTGAGTTGCTTAGGGAAAGGAGACCTAACGACCCTGGCGGAAGCCTACCGGGATCGGGCGCAGGCACTGGGTTACCGGATACCCTGGGAGGAAAAAATCAAGGTACGTCCACAGGGTGAGCGTCTGTTCGGTGCATGCAACGTGAAACTGTGGACAGCATTGGCACGTCGCGTGGACAAGGACTTGGTTGAGCAAAAGGTGGAGGTCTGCTGGACTTTCGACGAGGCAGCAAGCATTGCCGAACACCTCAAGAACGACCTACATCTAGAGGATGTCCTCTTCCACCTGGGTGGATGGACCCGCTACGGCTATGATTGCCGCCACCCCGATATCCGACCCGCCAATCCCGAGTGTGGCGGGAACGAAGGCCTGGCAGACTGGGTCCGCCGGGTGAAAGCATGCGGCTACCTGTCCTGCCTCCACGACAACTACCAGGATATGTATCGCGATGCTCCCTCGTTTGATGAGGCTTGGCTGCAGAAAGAACCGGATGGCTCCGCTAAGCTGGGAGGCGTCTGGCTAGGTGGGCAGGCATATTACACCTGCGCCCGCGAAGCTGTTCGCCTGACCAAACGCTCGGACAATCTGCCATGGGTGCGCGACGCCTTCCATCCCGACCTCTACTTCATCGATACTACCTACGCCGTTGGCCCTCAGGAGTGTTTCGATCCGCGCCATCCCTTGACAAAACAAGATGATATCCACTGGAAGATAGTGCTCTCGGACTACGCGCGTGACGTTGTGGGTATGTTTGGCTCGGAATGTGGGCGGGAATGGGCAGTGCCCCACGCAGATTTCTTCGAGGGCTTGACATCAGTAGGTGGCCGCTACTTCCACGCGTTGGAGCCTACGGAGCTGGGCGGCACAGTTGTGCCATTCTTTGACATGATCTTCCACGACTGCATTGCCCTCCATGGGAAATACCGCTACCACCCAGAGGAAATGGCCGAGCAGGTGATCCACCATATCGGCATGGGCCGGACCTTGTACTACCACGCGCTGGGCAACCACCTCTATTGGCTGGATCCGGCGGGGCAGCCAGAGATACCAGTTGCCACCGGGCCCATGGATCAGGCTGTGTTCACGCGCGCCCACAATGGATGGGCGGAAGGCTTCTGCTTGTGGGACCGCTTCATGAAGAACACCCAGGAAGTGCTCGGGCCACTCAACAAGCTGACCTCCCAGGCGCTGATCGATCGTTACGACTTCCTCGATGCCCGGCGCATGGTGCGCAAGACCACCTTTACCAATGGTGTCACCGCTATCGTCAACGGGAGTGATGAGGACTACACAGTGACCTCGGCGGCTGGAGTCCAGGCCGTCCTCCCACCCTATGGCTTTCTGGTCGAAGCGGGCACCTTCGTCGCATTCCACGCACGCGCCTGGGACAGCATAGCCTACGAATCTCCGGTCTTGTTCACGTTGACCAGCCTGGATGGTAAGGCAATGGATGAGACAAGTCGCTTCCGGGTTTTCCACGGCTTTGGTGACTCTGAGCTGATGTGGCAGGGGAAGAAGCATAATATCGCACGGGAAGCCGCTGTCGGATAGCTTCCGTGTCATACCAACGAACACATAGAGAGCGTTGGCCTCCACGTGCTTGTCGGCTCGTGATCACACGCTGAGAAGCATCAGGCGCAGACTACGCCAATCCGGAAGGGAGTTGTCGCGGGAACCTCGAGACGCAGTTGCACGTGCCCGTCCTCTGTCGTGCGGCGGTCAGATGTCTGACGCCGAGTCTGGGCAAGGCGAACCCTGAGGTGCTACACCTGACTCGGAAGTCCTTGGCGCTGTGCAAGGGCTTCATCCGTCCCCTTCACTCGAGGCTCGTGTCTGCCATCATACGCCCGTTCTTCCCAGTGCCGACGGGAGCAGGTGGTGTGCGCTGGAATCGGTGTCGCCCGACCGGCGCCGCATAGTCGTCGTCTTCCCGTTTGATGAAGGCCGACCGGGACGACGACACATTACGTCGGCGCGGCGTCGATCCGAGTCGCAGCTATAGCGTGAGCACGGAACCTGGGGGGCGATTCGGATTCTCGGTGGCCACATACTCGCCGAGTATGGCTTGACGATCCGGCTCGATACACCCCTTGCCGCACGGCTGGAGCGGTGCGAGTAGGTGGGTGTATGAGAGGTGGACACGACCGAGGACAGGTAGTGAGCAGAGCCATCCAATCGCAATGTCACCATCGAGGGCCCGCAGGGCAACCCGGTTGATATCGCCGCCCAGTTTGGTCCACAGAGTGGGGCAACAGGACGTCCAGGCTACTAAGTAGAGGGAGCCTAGGAGGCACGCCGTGCACAAGGAGCAGGACGACAAGACGACACTGTCTTGGCGTATTGGCTTGATGCTGTGGGAGACGGATGAGGCGTTCGACCGGCTACTGACTCTGCTGCGCAAGCGCCGGGCCGTGGTAGACGAAGTAGCACTCTTCGATACGATCACGCACCATCTCTACATCCCGCTCGATGACTATGCGCTGCGTATGGCGTTGGCGGCTCAGCGCCTGGATCGCCTACGCCAAGCCGGCTTCCTTTCGGCCGGCATCAACGTGCTCTGTACCATTGGCCACCTCGACGAGGCCTGGTCCACCATGCCGCCCCTGCCGTTCCAGCCCGTGGTCGGGCACGACGGCAGTGTCTCAACCGGCTGCGCCTGTCCGAATACGCCTGAGATGCGGTCCTATGTGCGGGCGAAGTATGAGTTAGTTGCCCGGGCGCATCCCAATTTCATCTGGGTGGACGATGACATCCGAATGCATCATCACGGCGTGGCCTGGGGCTGCTTCTGCCCAACCTGTTTGGGTCTGTTCGCGCACCGTGCCGGGGCGCCGTTCACCCGCGAAGAGTTGATCGCGGCTTTCGACGATCCCGGGCGGGGGGAGGTACGCGAACTGTGGGTGGAACAGAACATCGCCTCCATCGAGTCGCTGCTGGCGGAGGTCGGCAGCGCGATCCGCACAACGGATCCCACCATCGCTACTGGCCTGATGACCACGGGGCCAGACTGGACGACCTACACAGGAATGGCCTTCGACCGCTGGTGTACGGCCCTGGGCGCAACCAAGGCGCGTCCGGGCGGCGGCTTCTACAGCGATACCACGCCGCTCAGCATGTATGAGAAGGCCCTGGAATGCGGCAGGCAGCGCACGCTGCTACCCCCGGCAGTTACCGACGTGCAGTACGAGCTGGAGAACTTCCCGTATCAGCGGCTAAAGAAATCGTCCACCGCGGTGGTCAACGAGTGCAGTCTTGCCCTGGCCTGCGGGCTCAACGGCGTCGCCTTCAATATGCTCGGGATGTCGTCCTACTTCGAGGACGCCCTGCCGTGCGTGGAGCGAATCCCCGACGCCCGCCCTATGTGGGAGCAGTGGGTGGCACACGTCGCCGGACTGCCAACTGACGGGCTCTGGCCCGCGTGGCATCCCCGGTTGATGGCCCGGCGCACGGTGCGCCCTGGTGAAAGCTGGCTCGGGGCGGCAGCCATGCACAACATCAGCGTGCCCACAGTCCTGGGCGAGATCGGCTTGCCGCTTGCGGCGGATGCGCCGGGCTGCGGCATCGTTCTCAGTGGCCGGGTGGCGGAAGCCTTCTCCAACGAGGAGCTCACAACGATGCTGACCGGCGGTGTGCTGATGGACTCGACCGCGCTTGAGGTAGTCACGGAACGTGGCTTGGGCCAGATGACAGGCGTCCGGCTAGCCGAACACCTAGACAACGGTCTTCGCGAGTGCTTCACAGGCGATGCGCTGAACGGGCGAGCGGCTGGCGAGAACCGCGACGCGCGCATCGAGTTCTGGGGCGATGCCAAGGGCATGGGCGATGTGCTCGAACCGGTTGCGCCCGGCGTCCGCATCCTGACCCTGATCGAGGATTACTTCAGCTGCCCGCGGGGACCGGGCATGACGGCCTTCGAGAACGACTTAGGCGGGCGCATTGTGGTTATGGGCTACGCACCGTGGATCTTCCTACACTCGGTGGGGAAGCGCATGCAACTGCAGAATGCTGCTGATTGGCTCAGCCGTGACGCCATGCCGGTGCGTGTCGATGAGACTGTGCCGCTCGTCTCCGTGGCCCGCGTCTCGGCCGACCGCCGGCGCGGCGCAGTGATGTTGATGAATGCCGGAATGGACGCCATCCCCGAGGCGACCGTGCATCTCCGGCTTCCCGCCCGCACGGCCCGCATCCTGACGACCAGTCGTGAGGAGTACACGGATGACCTTGAGCCTGAAGCAACCGGTGGCTGTCTCACTCTGCGGGAGATTGAGCCGTGGGGGGTGAGGGCGATTCTGTTGGAGGACGGACGGAGATCGTTCCGATGATTACACCCCGGGGAAATCTGCTGAAGACCTTCCGCTATGAACGGCCCAACTGGATTCTGTTGACCGGCCACTGCGATCTCTACAATCGACCCAGCCGTGAGGCGATAGACTCCGCGCTAGCCATGATGTTCCGGGTCTATTCCAGCGTTGACACCCTGGCCTCCTGTGGGTCGACGTGCCGGATGCCCCGCGCGACTGCTTCGCCCTGATGGAGGCCCACCATCTCAAGCGTCTGAGGATCGGTGCGCACTCCGACATCGACGCCGTCGTCCGCGTGGACGATACCTCGACCACGGCGATCTCGTCAGCGATGTTGGAAGCTTGCAACCTCAATCTGACCGATGTCCGCGCCGACGCAGCCCATGCTGCGGAGAAGCTCCACTTCCGCTACTCGTGCAGCCGTGTACGGAGGCTGTTGCCACCCTTCCGGCGCACAAAGATGGACGTTGTGCACGCCTTCACCTTGCCGCTGCCCAGCGATGACACGATAGCAAAGGCTCGCAAGGAGTTGGGTGACCACATCACCATAACAAGACCACGCCGACACGACCTCGTCCATCTATGGGTCCTGCGGGTTGGCAGGACGTACGCCCCGCCACTTACAAGGTTCGGCCAAACAGGCGATGGCTGGTATTATACCATCCCAGATCTCCCTAGGCTGTTGGTCTATGAGAGCGAGACAGGATCAGGGCCTATAGCGCAGGCCCTGTCTATTGCTGTCTAGCATATAGGACGATGCATACTTATCGGAGTGACTGCTAATGCGGTTGATCATGCGGACTTGGGCGGTCTTTATCGTGGCGGCAAAGCGCCTTTTGGCACAACGTTGGCTGGCCTTTGCCACGGCACTGGGTTTGGTGATGTCTGTGGCGCTTGCCCTGAGTATCCCACTCTACGCGGATGCTGTCTACTATCGTGTTCTCCGACAGGAGATATGGGGCACGCTCAACATCGATGACTCCTCCGACCTGCCCCTGGTCCTGACGTTTCGCTTCACCGGCGGTATGGGCGCGTCGCTGGAATGGGAGCAGGTCAAGCCGGTCGATGATTTCCTCTCCCAGCAGGCTGCATCAATTCTGCAGCTCCCTGCACGCCAGTTCGTCAGTCACTTCTGCACGAGTAAATTCGGTCTCTATTCCGTAGAGGGTGGGGCCTACGATAAAGCCAAAGACCCAATAGCCTGGGTCAGCTTCGGGGTTGCTGATGGTCTTGATGAGTACGTCACGGCTATCGAGGGCGCCATGCCGGCTGTCGCCTCGGCGGAGCAGGATAGCCCAGTTGAGGTTCTGGTAAGCGAGAAGTTGGCAACGGTGCTGGGGCTCCAAGTGGGGGACGAGTTCATCGGCGCTATGCGTAGCCGAGAGCGGCAGACCGTCCTTGACATCGACGTGCCGGTCCGTGTGGCGGGCATATGGCGCGTCAACGAGTCTAGTGAGGGCTATTGGTTCACTGACCCAGCCACACTCTCGGACGTTATGTTCGTGCCGGAGATGACCTTCCAGGGCCGCCTGGCCGAGACACTGGATAACGAGGTCTACGTCGGTCTCTGGTTTCTGGTGGTGGATGGTTCAGACGTGCACGCCGGAGATGTGGGGTACCTTGAGAATCGCATCCGCACGTTGCAGCGGCGGGTGACGACGATGCTGCCCAGAGCGCGCCTCGGCATCTCACCGATGGCCGGACTGAGCGGATACTGGCAGGCCTTCAATCTGCTCACCCTCCTTCTCTACGCCTTCAGCATTCCCATTATGGGCTTGATTCTGGCCTTTGTGGGGCTCGTGGTGGGATTGACCGTAGGGCGGCAGCGTAGTGAAATTGCCGTGTTGCGTAGTCGTGGCGCAACGCTGACCCAGGTGGTTGGCATTTCGGCCCTTGAAGCGGTGATCCTCGCGTCGGTCTCATTGGCGGCCGGTGTGCCCGTGGGTGAGAGCATCACGCATCTGGTCGGCCGCGCCCTCAGCTTCCTAGATTTCAGTATGCGGTCCGGTCTCCGGGTTGAGATGACTGTAGCCGCGCTCTACTTTGGGTTGGGGATGGCAGGGCTAGCGCTCTTGGCACAGGTTCTGCCGACGGTTGGTGCGGCCCGCCACACGGTGGTAACGTACAAGCAAGAGCGTGCTAGGTCACTGCGCCCGCCGTGGTGGCAGCGGCTCTGGCTCGACGTCCTGCTTCTGATACCGACACTCTATGGCGGCTATCTACTGCGACAACAGGGCAGTATCGCTGTGCCCGGGTTGGGGGGCGAGCTTACCTACGACCCGTTCGCGAACCCCCTCCTGCTTCTGGTGCCATCACTGGCCGTTTTCGCCGTTACGCTGCTGATTCAGCGCATTATGCCTTTGGTGATGGGCCTGTTGGCGTGGGTGGCTGCCCGGCTCAAGAGCGTGGGCTTCCTAATGGCCGCCAGGCACCTGTCCCGGACGCCGAACCTCTACTCCGCGCCCCTGGTGCTCCTTGTGATGACCCTGAGTCTTACCGTTTTTGTGGCGACTCTAGCCCAGACTCTGGACAATCATCTCTACGATCAGTCCTACTACGAGGCCGGCGCCGATATGCAGTTGATCGAACGGGGAGCTGAGACGACAGTCCAGGCGCCAGTGACCTCCTTCTCCGGATCCTCCTCCGAATCCTCCGCGGGAGACGAACCGGGAGTGCGCTGGGGTTTTCTGCCAGTGTCCGAGCACCTCAAGGTTCCCGGCGTCGAGGCCGCGGCCCGGGTGGGTCGTTATAAGGCCTCCGCGAACCTTGGTGGCACGCAGCAGAACGCGACCTTCATCGGCATCGACCGAGCAGATTTTCCCGAGGTGGCCTTCTGGCGCAAGGACTTCTCGCCTAGGAGCCTGGGGGCAATGATGAATGACCTCGCCTCGGCGCCCAATGGCGTGCTCGTCCCTGCCGAGGTCTTGACGACACACTATCTGAACATTGGGGACACCATTCGCCTGACGGTGGATACCTCTGGGCAGCGTGCTGATATCGACTTCAAGATCGTCGGCGTCTTCGAGCTCTTTCCTACGTGGTATCCCACCGATGAGGATCAAGGGCCGCTCTTCGTGGGTAATCTGGACTACATCTTCCAGGAGGCCGGCGGCCAATTCCCCTACAACGTCTGGCTTAGAACGGACCCGAGCGTGTCTTGCGAGGAGATCGCTGAGGGTGTGATCAACCAGGGACTGCACCTGGTCAACTGGCGCGCCCCGCGCCTGACCATCGCCCGTGAGCAGCAGCGACCGCAGAGACAGGGGCTCTTCGGTGTCCTCTCCGTTGGATTCGTTAGTGCCGGGTTGCTGACGGTCCTGGGATTTGTGCTCTACGCCTTCTTCTCCTTCCGGCGTCGTTCCATCGAGTTGGGCGTCCTCCGGGCTATCGGGCTCTCTGCCGGACAGATGACGCTCTTCATGGGGTGGGAGTTAGTTTTCCTGATGGCCACCGGCATAGGAGCCGGGACGGGATTGGGCGTGTGGATCAGCAATCTCTTCATCCCCTACATGCAGGTGGGCAGCGGACCCGCGGCCCAGACCCCGCCTTTCGTCGTGCAGATCTCGTGGCCCGACGTCTTCCGTCTCTACGCCCTGTTTGGTGTTCTGTTCTTTGGCGCTCTGGGCATCCTCATGATGTTGCTTCTGCGCATGAAGATATTCCAGGCGATCAAGCTCGGCGAGACGACTTAGGCCCTGTAAGAGCCGAGCCCGACCAGAGACAGAGTTGGGAACCTGATGCGGGGATACGCCTGTTTCTGACCCTCGTCCAATCTGCCCTCTGCAAAGGAGTCGTGGCCATGGCACAGCGACCGAACGTTCTTTTCATTATCACGGATAGCACAATGCCAAGGTGCTAGATCACAAGAGTCGCCCCGACATCAAGACGCCCAACCTCGACCAACTGGCGGCCGAAGGGGTGCGATTCGAGAAGGCGATCACGCAGAACCCCATCTGCACCCCCAGCCGGATATGTTTCCACTCGGGCCAATATGCACACAATCACGGCTATGTTAGCTCAACCTCGCCCCTCCATGGGTCCTGGGTATTCATCCTCATTCCCATCCACATAAACCGCGACCCACTGCGCCAGCCGCTTGCCCAACCGCCGACCGGCCTCAATCTCCGCATCATCGCCCGGGCTGCCGGCCGTGACCGCACCGTAGTGCAGCGTGAACTCATGGCCAGTATAGTCGGTCACGCCGAAGGTCAGCATCCCGACATTCATCATCATAATCAGAATCGACATACACGTCAGTTCGGCCCCACCTCCCCACCCACCGGAGGTCGAGAACGCACAGCCGATCTTGCCATCCATCTTGCCCCACGTAGGGTGGGAGATGTCATCCCAATACTTCTTCATCCTCCAAGAAGCCAGTCCGGTGTAGGTCGGCGATCCGCATGCGATGCCATCCGCCCAAATGGCGTCGTCGATGGTGGCTTTGCCCACCAAGACCTTGCGCACCTCTATACCGGGCACCTGCTGTGCGCCCTCAGCCACATACTGCGCCATCGTCGAGGTGTTGCCGGTCACGCTGTCGTAGAGAACGAGGATTTTGCCCATATGAGTGTTGGCTCTCCTTGGTGCAGATCATCAAGGGCCACGATTCACAATTCACCATTCAGGTCTGCTCAAGAAGGTTGCTGTCGTCTCCGCAGTCACGTCACACGACAGCGAGTGAATCGTGAATAGTGAATCGTCATCTTTTCGGCTCCATCACATACCACGCCGCCACAAGCGGATCGTCCACCGAGCTCCGCGTGTGGTGATCCTCGCCCGCCTCAACGATAACGACATCGCCGGTCCGCACGGGATAGTCAACTCCATCGATGGGGAGCACACCTTGCCCCTGGACAAAAATGAAGACCTCGTTAGCGTCCTCGTGGACGTGGCGCGCCTCGGGATGCGCGGTCTCGCCGGGCTTGAAGACGTAGATACCACCGTGGCTGATCGCCTTGTCACCCAATAGCGCCGGCAGCAGCCGAGAATCCGTAGTTTGCACATCTTCTACACGTAGTTGTTTCATCCTACACCTCCAGCACCTAGATAAGCCTTTCCGTCCTGTCCCAAATCCCTGGATCGTAGCTCACACCCAGGCCAGGCCCTGCCGGCACACGGACGCACCCGTTGCGAATCTCGAACGTGGGCGAGCACCACGGAGCCGGTCCAATGTGCTCCCCGCGCCATTCCTGATACGGGCCCATGTTCTCGGCCAACGAGCAGAAGTGGAGCACCGCGGCGGCCTCTGCACCGACCTTGGGACTGTGCGGCATGATTGACATGCCCGCAGCGGCCGCCATCTGCGCCACCTGCAGCGCACGGATCAAGCCCCCGTTGTACATCACATCCGGCTGAATCACGTCGACCACGCGGTCGCGGATCATCCACGCGAACGTCTCCAGACTGGAATCCTGCTCGCCGCCGGCTACCGGCATCACCAACGCATCCGCCACGCGTTTCGTCTCCCAGTAAGCCTGCCACGGGCACGGCTCCTCCAGAAAATCAACGCCGTAGCCGGCCAGGAATGTCCCCACCTCGATCCCGCGAGCGGCATCATAGGATCCGTTGGCGTCGACGTAGATCGTGATATCGTCGCCGAAGGTCTTGCGGGCCAGCGGAATCAGACGCTCCGTACGGCCGGGCGATGCGTCCGCATTGTGGCTCATCCGTCCGCCGATCTTGAGCTTGACGGCGGTCGCGCCGGTCTCAGCCAGTCGATCGGCGAGCCAGGCGACCTCTTCCTCGGGCGTTGTGTCACGCCGCAGGCTGGAGAGATAGACCGGGATATCCTTACGTATTACGGTGCCCAGGAGTTCGCCCACAGAACAATCCGCCAGCTTGCCAAGTAGATCCAGAACGGCCAATTCTGCGTAAGCAACGGGGTTCCAGAGCGCGATACCGGCCAGCTTGTAGACGCTGCGATACGAATACACACCGTCGACAAGGCTCGGCAGATCGCGGGCGTCCTTTCCGACAAAATACGGAGTGATGAACTGCTGAAAAATGGGCCACAGGTAAGCAAAGCGGTCGTTTACCGTGACTACGCCGGTAACACCCTCTTCTGAGGTCACCTGCACCAGAAAGTGACCCTGTAATCGATGCGCCTCAAGCGACGCTATCCTCACCGGCTCCGGAAATCTTTCGTGGAGATTCATCTGCGCTCCTTGCAGTTACCGGCGTCCGCCCTGAGTGTTCGTAATCTACAGCGAAAAAGCGTTACCCGAGCCCGACTGGCGAGTCTCGGATAACGCCTGGATGTGCCGTGACTCGCACGGCACCGCGGCGAAAGACCCGGCACCTAGAGCGAGCTCTTGCTTCGCGTGCGCTGAAGTTCGTTATCGGGCAGGCGCTTGTTCAGCAGGTCGAGCGAGATCTCGATGCATTCGCGCGCCTCGGCCGGTGTCGTGGTACCGATCGTCACCATATCGCAGTCGCGAATCGTGTTCCATACAAAGGAGAGGCCCACAACGGGCAACAGACGCCCCGCCGCCAGTGGCTTGATCGTCATCACGGGTTTCTTGGCGTTCTGGATGATGCGCATCACCCAGTCGGCCTCTACCTGCAGCAGGAATCCTGCCGCGTTGTAGAGCTGGATATAGGTCTCGACATCCGCGCCCGTCTCATCTGCATAGATGACGGATTCGGGCATGTGCGTCGACAGCCCAGGGATCATGCCGCGCTCGCGGATCATAGCGGTGTAGATGTCGATATCGCGGATCTTCCTGTACATCCGATCCATCAACGCATCGGTGATAGCCTGGTGAGGCATACAGAACGTCGTATTCATCTCCTTGCACCTGTCGAAGACGCGCTCCGGGGCCATCGTCTCCGGACCACCGGGCGTGATGCTGAAGTGCGGCGTCAGAATCCGGATGATGGCCGTGCCGGACCGCTGTTCGGCCTCCTGCACGGCCTCCTCCAGCTCGTCAGACACCGGGCCCATCACCGCATCCACGCCGTATTCCAGGAAGGCCGACAGGATCTCGGCCACGTTATCCCGATCTTGATACGTCTTGATGAAGTTGTCCTTGGCCACACTCGTGTGGGAATAGCCAAGGAACCAGTTCGAGCCAATGATCAACCGGGGCAGCGATACCCCACCCACCATAGTTCGCGGAAACTCCGTCATGAATCGACCTCCTCAGTCAATGTCATCGTACCTACAACGTCTAGCCGTTGGAACGCTCCAGCGTTGAGACATCCTATCCCTGATCGCAGATCGCAAAGGCCTGCTTCAGGGCGCCATATACTTCGCCTTTCGGCTTGAACTCATGCCCAACGTACAGATTGTAGCCTGTTTCAGCGATCGCGCGACAGATTCCAGCGTAGTTCAACTCCTGCGTGTCGTCAAAGTCGCGCCGGCCCGGCACACCAGCCGTGTGGAAGTGACCGAGCCACTGGATATTGTCGCGGATCGTGCGGATCACGTCCCCTTCCATGATCTGCATATGGTAGATGTCGAAGAGCAGTTTCACGTTCGGGCTGTTGACGCGGCGGCAGACCTCCAGCCCCCACGCGCTGTGATCACACTGGTAGCCGGGATGGTCCACCCTGGAGTTCAGCAACTCCAGATTCAGGTTGACGTTCTTTGCCTCGGCGTACGGTGCCACGCGGCGCAGACCCGCCACCGTGGCATCAATAGCCACTTCCTCCGTCACACCCTCACGGCGATTCCCGCTGAAAACGATAACGCCGGGGATCCCGGCTGCGGCAGCAAGGTCGATGGAGTCATGAAGCTCGGCTTCGATGCGGTCATGCTCGGCGGGATCGTTGAGCCCGACAGCCAGGCTGTTGTGTCCCCCCATGGTAGCGATGGCTAGATGATGCTTGCGCGCCAGCGCAACCACATCGTCGTAACCCTCATCACGTCCCCAGAATTCGATCGCCGGGAAGCCCATCCGCGCCACCTTGGCAACGAAATCAGCTAAAGGAATACCAGCGGGCTTGATCATCGGATAACAGACGGACTGCTTGATCTTCATAAGCCACCTCCCCAGATCGAGAAATCGCGAATCAGCAAATCACAAATCGGCAAATCGGCAAATCGCAGACAAAGACGCGCCTGTTCCGAAGCTTGTGGTTTGAGATTCGTGATCTCCCCTATTCCCTGCCCCGCAGCAGCCGCGTACCGATCAGCCCCAGGGTCAAGCAAACTGCCGCGGTGACGACAAACATAGGTTGGATACCGATCTCATCCGCCAGGATGCCGCTCAGTGTTGGCCCCGAGAACATGCCAATGGCGTAGACCGACTGGTAGAGCCCCATCGCCGTCGCGCGCTCTGACTCGTCCACGTAGCGAATGCTCAAACCCATCAGGACCGGATAGCCGACGCCGCTCGCTAGCCCCATCAGGATTTGCCCGACGAACACCATCGCCATGCCCTTGGCCACTGCCAGGGAGCCCAGACCCAAAGCCACAAAGACGAAGCTCAGGGCCACCATCCGCCGCTCGCCAGCCTTCTTGGCCACAGCCGACATCGCCAGATTGCCCAGGAAGACCAGTGCCAGGTTCATGCTCACCAGAAGACTGAGGACAACATCGGTGGCGCCCAGATTCTTGGCGAGGTTCGTCGTAAAGCCAAAGGTCGACGACCAGATGGCATACTGCGCCACAATGCCGAGCAAGGCCGGCAGCAGTACATCGCGCCGGGTGATCAGTGCACCGACCTGACGGAAGCTGGACCGCTTCACTTCCCGACGGGGCTCCTTCACAAAGAGCATCGCCAGGATAGCCAGGCCGGCCATCACGACCGCGACGAAGAAGGAGAGCGGGTAACCCCCCAGCGAGTTCAGAGAGCCGGTCACGCTGGTGACAATCACGCGGGCCACCGCATTGATAGCCGAGAGGATCGCCGACGCCCGCACCGCATCGTCCGGCGCAAACAGACTGCTGAAGGCTACCACCAGCAGAACCCAGGCGCCTGCCGCAAAGCCGGTGAAAGCACGACCAACCATCAGGCCGCCCGCGCCATTCGACAGCCCCATCATCAGGGCGCCCAACCCGGCAAACGCAAAGCCGCCGATGATAAAGGGCTTGCGTCGACCGGCCCAGTCTGCAGCGACGCCCAGCGGCAGTCGGATAATCGCTTGCCAGAGGCCATACATGGAGAGCACAACACCAACGGATGCCAGCGTGCTCGTCTTCGATTCCACGTAAACTGAAAGCGTTGGCACGTAGATGTACAGAGCCGCCCAGAAGAAGACCACCGCGGCGACGTAGAGACCAATCAGGCGGCGGTTGTCAACCGAACGACGGTTGGAAGATGTGTTGGTTACCGATGTCATCCGACAAGCTCCTGGGAACAAGAATGATCAGATCGCAAGTGGCGAATCACAAGATAACAGATCACAGCTCAAGACCGGCGATGTCTGAAGCGTGCAGGGGTAGGCCTTGCGATCGGACCACGGCCTGGACGTCGTCAACCACAAGCGCATCGGGGGTCGTGCCATGGCGGATGGCGAAGGTAGCTGCGATGGCGGCGAGCTGTCCGGTCAGGGCCGCCGGCGGGATCACACGTGCCACCTCCCACGCCTCGCCCTCGGCAGATATACAGCGTCCGACAGCCAGCAGCCCCCTGACGCCCTGCGGAACCAGCGCCCCGTAGGAGATCTCGCGAACCGGTCCGGCCTTGCGCCAATCGGGAATCACGCCCACGGACGTGTCGATCTCGATATTCTCCTGATCCGCCAACATCATCTCTACGCCCTCGATGCGCCGTGTCGTCCGGAACTGGGCCATCGACGGCAGTGTCACCGGGAAAATCTGATGCCGACCCGCTGCGCCGATCTCACCTTGCTTCGCCTGGTAGTGCTCTCTGAGCAGCCGCCGGCTCTCCAGAACAAACCGGGTCACCTCAGCACCGTCCGTGCCGCGATACTTGGGCTGGTCCGCAGGATGCCCGCGACCGTCGGCATCGCCCCCCACACGGACCATATCCAGCAAACTCATGGCGGGATCTACCGCGGCCTGCCGGGCACGCGCCAGCGAGGTCTGGACGCCCCAGAGGGAGAGCCAATTGTCTGTCTCCACGCACTTGGCCCCGGCGCGATAAGCCACGTCGGCATCGCCCGTCGCATCGATCACGCACTGCGCCTTCAACACGCCGCGCCCGCCCTTGTTCTCGACCACAATGCCGGTAAGCCGGGACCCGGTCATCACCGGCTCGCTGACCAGCGTATCCAGCCACATCTCGACGCCGGCCTCGCCCAGCACTTCATCCAGGGCCAGGACAAAGGATGCTGGTGAGAATGGCGTGCTGTAGCGTCCACGTGCCGGCCAACCCTCAGGGACTGCGCCAGGGCCGTACTTGATGCTCAGGTGCAGAAGCTCCTCAGTAATCCCATAGATGACCTGATGCCCACGGCCATCGCAAAGCGGCAGGAAGATGTTGACCAACCCCGTCGTCGCCAGGCCGCCGATGAGCACCGTCTTCTCCACCAGCGCCGTGCGCATCCCGGCACGTGCACATTCCAGCGCTGCCGCCACGCCGGCTACGCCGGCACCGGCAACCACCACGTCATAGCCCTCTTCGAAGCCCATCCCGACGCCTCCATCCAGTCTCGCACACTTTGGCAGACCAGACGAGCCCTGCCGGTTCGCAGCCACCAGATGAGTATACCCGTATCCCGCGAAGACAAAACATTGCCAAAGCACGTGACTGTCGAAGAGGTGCGCTCCGGGACGAGCGATAGGACTCGCCGATGCGGTAGCGACTCCTGGCTTGGTGACTTGCTCCAATCCTGGAACGCAGCCGCCCTTATCCTGTCCGGTTTGTGGAGAACCTAAGGCCATCTATACTGACCTCACAGGCTTCTTGAGTATCCCAGCCGAGAATCACTGAGGGAAATCCCTGTCGAGTTCGTTTTACGCTCTGCCGCGTGGCTTCTTCAAGGGCAACACGATGCGGAGAGCGTCCACCAATCTGGTTGACCGTCGCGTACAGGAAGCTGAATGGCACCGCTGCGCATCAGGGGGATCAAGAATGCTGTCAGAACGATCCGTCGCCCTTGGGCGAACAGCCGAGGTATTCGCCTGGCCGAACAACCAGATCATCAAACTCTTCTACGACTGGTTTCCCGAAGGGAGTATTCGCTACGAGGCGAGGATCTCCCGGGCCGTTCATGCAGCCGGGCTGCCTGTGCCGGCAGTGGGCGACATAGAAGAGATCGACGGCCGTTTCGGCCTGATCTACGAGCGCGTGGACGGCACGTCCATGTTCGAGGTGCTGTCGACCAGACCGTGGAAGCTCCTGAGCTACGCGCGCTCCCTGGCAGAACTCCAAACGCAGGTCCACCACGACGCCGCGATTGACGATATCCCCTCACAGAGAGAACGTCTGGAGCACAAGATCCATCAGGCGAAGGGGCTCGATTCCGAGCTTCAGGAGGCTGCCCTGACAGCACTGGAAGGGATGCCGGTTGGCAGCAGTCTCTGCCATGGTGATTTCCACCCCGGCAACGTGCTCATCACGCCCCAGGACCCAATCATCATCGATTGGGTGGATGCCACGATCGGGAACCCCATCGCCGATCTCGCTCGGTCCTCCATCATCTTGCTCGGGGCGAGCCAATCGAAGACCCAGTCGTGGATCGAGAGAATCGCTCTGGACTGGTTCCACAGTCTCTATCTGAAGCGGTACCTCAAGCTGAACCCAGATGGCGGTGCACAATACCGGAAGTGGCTGCCCATCGTGGCAGCAGGACGGATGAGCGAGGGCATCGACGAGATCGAGGGATGGCTGCGCACTCAGGTCAAGGAGGGATTGAGTTGACCATCATCCCTCTCATATACGTACTGAAGGGAGCGCTATGATCGATCTGGAGAACTCCAAGCTATTCTCCCCTGGATCCACCCGGAAACCGGCGTGACCGTCTACCTGCTGACGCAGAAGGTCGCCCCGTTGCAGGAGACCTTCTACTTCGTGAATGACAGTATGACCCGCGACGGTCGCTACCTGTGGCTCTACTGCGCCTTCCCGCCGGGTGGTTCCTCCGCTCAGGGGGCGTACCAACATCCACACCCAGGAAGTGGAGAAAATCACCTGGCCCGGCCACTGCTGGTACGCGCACGTCACCACGACCCGCCGGTATGCCATCGCAGACTCAAACGAGATCTTCTATCGAGGCTGTCCTTCGAAGGTCGGCTTCCTCAACCGCGACACCGGCACCTACATCGAGTTAGTGGACAATCCCGAGATGCCGGGCATCGTGGGCAGCCGGTACCACATCGACCCACATCCGCGCTTCTGCGGTTCGGAGCAGTCTGTCGTCTTCACGACGACGGTCAGGGGCGTCGTCGATCTGGCCCTCGCCAGAACATCGGATCTGATTGACAGGACATCTTGAGCAATCCATCACAGCAAGTTCAGGCCCTCCGGATCGTTTCCAGAGCACCGTCCGAGGAGAAGCGCCGATGCGATCCGATCATCAACAGACCGTTCGGCGCGTGGTTGCGTTCCCGTGTACGAGGAGGGTCTCGGTGATCTGCCGGACGGCGTTCAAGTGGTCCAGGAAGCGGAACCGGTTGCTTGTGATTCCGTCCATCTTTTCACAGCGCGCAGTACACGGAGCTTGGCCCGGCAGCGATCGCGGTCATCGAGTACGATGGGACCCTGCAGATACCTTCGCTCAGCATCACCGAAAGGTGCTACGCGGATTTCCTCACGGAGAAGCTGCGCCGCTCGCAACCGCGACCGCCCCGGCAGAAGTCACAGCCTGTCTTAGCTTCCACACCAGCGCTAGACCCACTACGGCCAGGATACCGGCTCCCCCGAAAACGACCTCCGGCAGCAACGTCTCAAACAGCGCGCCGGCGATCACCGGATTCAGCACCGTCACACTGGTCAGGATTCCACTGGTCGCCAGGTAGATCGGCCGCCGCTCCTCAGACGCAAGATCCAGCATGAAGGCGCTGAAGCTCCACCACGAGGCCCCGCCGGCAAATCCCATACAGGTGAAGGCGAGGAAGTAGAGTGGCAGGGACCCAACACCAAGGCCGGCCAACGTTGCAGCCAACAGAACCAGGATAACCGCAAAGGACGCGGCGCGGATCGCGGCCCAACTCCCGACCTTGTCGACCAGCAGTCCGCCCACCAGCGCAGCGGCCGCGCTACCCACGCTCTGCAGCACCACGAACGTGCCGATCATATCTCCGGCCTCGGGCACCACCTGCCGCACCCGGACGATAAGGAAGACAAAAGCGGCAGACGCTGTGGACATCGTCAGCTGCGCAATGATCACACTGCGCAACCAGCGGTCCTCGTGCAGATACTGCCACATCTTCTTGAGGCTCCTGCGCAGATCAACTTTGCTGGACTCCCGTGCGACGGGTTTTTCGCGGATGAAGAACATGCTGACCACCGAAAGCATCAACGCTACAAAGCCGCAGAGAAAGAGCAAGGCCCAA
>CBFCZM010000007.1:0-22802 GCA_965602565.1 uncultured Anaerolineae bacterium | reverse complement strand
GTCCGAGAAGTGGGATTGGGTACGGCCGGCCAGGCCGGTTCAGTACCCGGTCATCAGGCCGCGGCTCGGTGCATCCGTCAGCACTGTGCCCAAGACCCTGACTCTGAAGCGCTCCAGAAGTTCCTGAGCCTGTTCGACACGGTCGCGCCGCGTGTGCCCTGTGCGCACGACGAGCAGCAGGCCGTCGGTTTGGGCTGCCAGCACTGAAGCATCCACCGCTACAGTCACCGGAGGCGCTTGCAGGATGACGATGTCTGCCTCGCCCTTGAGTTGCTCCAGCAAGTTCGTCATCCTCCTAGAACCCAAGATATCGGCCGGATTCGGAGGCAGTGCGCCGCTGGGCAGGAGTGTTAGCCCGGGGACCGTTGTCTCGACCGGGGCCACGGTCTGTGCGGAGTTGCCGCTGAGCATGAAGGTCGTCAGTCCAGGTTCCTGGGGCACATCGAAGATCTCGTGCAGGCTTGGCCGACGGAGATCCGCGTCCACGAGACACACGCGCTGTCCAGCTTGCACAAGGACCACGGCGAGATTGGCGGCTGTGTCGGACGACATACCGGCGACGGCCGGTGAAGAGACAACGAATATCTCCAGTGCACGGTCCAGACTGGTGAACGCGAGGTTCATCCGCAGTGCACGATACGCCTCTGCTGCCGGGCTTTGGGGATCATGTAGCGTTACCAGGTTCACATTGTCAGCCATGCTCTTTCACTCCTTGGGAGCTCGCATGTGGGATATGCGGTGGGTCATCGCCCGCCAGATTTCTTCTGAACAGGGGGAATCATTCCGATGATCGTCAAACCGGTCTCTGCCTCAAGCGCGGCAGGGTCGTGGATGATGCCCGCTTCGAGCCATTCCACCACAAAGACCACCAGCGTGCCCAATACGACACCGAGGAGCCCGCCGGCCGCGACGTTGACCGACGTCTTGGGCCGAAGCAGACTGTAGGATGCCGGGTCGATGATCTCGGCAAAGACTCGATCCTGCTTATCCTGCCTGGCATTCTGCTCATCGCGCCACTGCACGAGCAACTGTGCCCAGGTGTTGGCGATCTGGTTTGCCAGCTCTCCATCGGAGTTGTCGACGTCTATCTTGATGACCATGATGGAATCATCTGCGACGATCTTGACATCACCTGCCAGATCGCGAGGATCCATATAGAGTCCCAGTGTCCGGATCACTACATCGGCCTGTTTCTCGGACCACATGACATTGGCATACGAGCTGAGCAGTTGTTTGGCCGATTGGGTGAGGCTGAGGTCAGGTCTCGCCAGCTGGATGGAAACCTCCATGCTTGCGCGAAAGACCGGGGTTCGCAGTTTGCTGAAGACGAATGCGCTGACTGCAGTGATGACCACCGCGAGGATGATGATCCAACCACGTCGGCGGAGGATGTCGATGTACTCCTGAATCTTCAAGCTTGCCTCCACGAGTTGCTGATCACTAGACGCTAACGACCCCTCAGTCGAAGCCGCGTCTCACGGCAGCGTGGGCATTCATACCCGATATAGTCAAGTCCGCACGTCTGGCAGGTGCGTTTGTCCAGTGGGCGTCCACTGTCCATCGACAGTAGGATCATCGTGACGTCCTCGCCCTCATTGCGGGCGATCCACTCCTCAAGCTGCGTCTGTCCAACCATCCAATCGCCGCTCTCCGGATCTCGCTGTAGTTGGCCCTGGACGAACCGGCCATCCAGATGGGATGCCGCTTGCGTCAGTTCCCGGATGCTTGCTTTGCGATATGCAGGCATTGTACTCCCTTCATGGGCACCTCAGGGGGTACCGTCCCAGGCATTATAAGCGATGGCCTATGGGGGACAAGGGCGAATCGTACGTGGGTGGGGGCCAGACTGGGCCGGCGGCAATTCTGTGGTCCAGCAATGGGCCCTTGTTGGCATTCGCGCTCATTCCAAAACACGCCCGTGATCAGTCACCCTGTGTGGCGCCCTGCCAGAAAATCGCGTATGTCGCCGTGGGAAGCACCGGGGAACGGCGGTACAGATACCAACTCACCGCATCCTGGCAGTCCAGAGGGACGAGCTGCTGGCACGACGGCGCCGGGGCTGGAGCGCGTGTCATGGCTACGAAGCGTAGTCCTTGCCATGCCTCGGGTGTATCCGGTGCGGGCATGGCTTCCGTGCCGGGACTGATCACCAGCGCGGCGCCGTCCGTTGGCCAGCCGGTTGCCAGGCGCAGGCCGTCGAAGTCGCGCAGCGCCCAGCGGATGAGGTCGGTGAGGTGTTCATTCTGATCGATGAGGACGATGTCCAGACTGTCCGAGCGCTCATTGCGGGTGACTGCAATCTCGTGCGCCGCTTGGCTCAGGTGGTGCAGGTCGCGGGACCCTGCGACCTGGATGGCAGGTTCTGTGGCCAAGTCCGAGCGTACGAAGGCCAATCCTGCCCCAAAGCTGAGCTGCAGGAACAGAAAGATCATCCCGATTCCCAGCAATGCGCTCCGCCATAGATACTTCGACGGCAGGTGCATCAGGAAGATGAGGAGTAGCATCACTTGCAGTGCTACCAGTACAACCGCGCCCAGGATGATGATCGCAATCTGGTCGCTGAAGGCAGAGCTGTTGGTGTGCTGGGCGAGTGCCAGGAGACCGGGTGACCAGAATAGGGCCGATGTCAGCACGTGGAGTCCCAGCCATCGGAGCGATTCTGGCGGCAGGCGCGACCAGAGTTGCTCCGCAGCGAAACCGCCCAGCAAGGCCAGTGGGAGGATAGCCGCACCTAGGGCTTCAGGGGCGCTGCCGGGGCGGATTGCTACAAGGAGCGCAGCAACCACTGCCCACAGAGCAAGCGCCCGCGGGAGAGGTTGCCGGTCCGCAGTGCGCCGGTTCAGAAGCAGTGCGAGCCCTGTCACCGCCGAAATCAGGAGCAGCGGCTCATAGAGCAGTAGCAGGCCGAGCTCGTTAGTGCTGCGTTCCGCCGGAGACAGCCATTCGGCCCACCAGGCGGCTGCCCCGTCAGCGATACCGGCCCAACCCGACCAGTGCAGTCCGACGGCCGCTGACACAAGCAAACTCAGGCCTAAGCCGATCAGAACAGCTTGTTTCCAGCGCAGCCCCATCTTGCCTGAGAATGCGGCGCGGTGCATCATCCAGCAAGCCGCACAGCCGGCAATCGCCACGTCGTAGAATGGTGCCCCGCCGGTCAATCCCAGCGTCAGTCCCAGTGCGAGTAAGGCTTCGTGCCAACGGGTGTCTCCGTCAGCGCCGATCAGTGTCTGGAGGATGACGGTCACGACAAGTGCTCCGCCCAGCACAGCGAGCGCTGTGCCATCGACTCTGCGGGCGGTCAAGAGGCTAAGTGGGGAGGCCAACAGCAGTCCGGAGGCGACCAGGGCGCCGAGGTCCCCCAGCTGCCTGCGCCAGAGCAGGGGCAGCCCCACAAGGAGGGTCCCGGCGAGTGCCGGCAGGAGCCGGGCCGCGACCTCGCTGGGCCCCAGGAGCGCAAAGAGGAGGGTCTGGCCTGTCAGCAGCAGTGGGCTACCGGCCGTGGCCGGCCACGTGCCGGTACTCACCGCGTCCCATGCAGAGAGAGCCGTCCCGGATTCGTCGGGCGACAGCGGTGTGGCAGCAAGCCCGAGCAGGCGAGATCCCACAGCCAGGGCCAGAAGGCCCAGCCACACCCATCGGAGCGCTTGCGATGGCATTGAGGTTCGTGACATTGATCGCTCCTGCGCGTTACGCGCGCTTAGCACGCGTGCGTGCTAAGCTCCGGCCAACGAGCGGACCATCTGTCGGATCTGCGCTTCCTGAGCCTCGATGTGTTCCATCAGGTGGAACTGCACGAGTGCCCGGTTCAGATTGTTCTTCGGATACTTGACCTTGAAGTAGACGTTGCGCTCAACGTAGTCTGTGAAGAAGCGCAGCCCCATCTCAAAGGCCAGGACACGCAGTGAATCGAAGAGATAGGCGTAGTCTGCAGCAGCATAGAAGGATCTGACTGCCGGTAGATAGCCCTTCAGAATCATCTCGCAGAGGTCGAGTTCGAACGTGACGCGGTCAAGGTCTTTGGTTTCCTCCCCGAGCGGATTACAGCTGGACCGCAGGCAGTCGCCGATATCATACTGTACCAGCCCGGGTTTGACTGTGTCCAGGTCGATCATGCTGACCGCCAAGCCCGTTTCGTTGTCGATCATGATGTTGTCGATCTTGGCATCGCCATGCATGGGGCGCTCGCGCAGCTTGCCTGCTGCGCATGCCTCCTGCAGCACAGGCGCCCAAGCGCGGCGCCGGGCGATGAAGTCCGCAGCGTAGCGCAGATCCGGTTTGCTCAGATCGAGGCCATAGCGCTCAAGGACTTCATCATAGTGTTGCAGGTATTGGGGCATGATGTGGAATCCAGGGAGGGTGTCGTGGAGCAGCGACACATCGAGATCGCTGATAAGGCGTTGGAACCTACCTAAAGCGTAGCCGGCTTCGCGAGCATGTTGGGCGTTATTGACCTTGGGCCAGGTTCTTGCGTCCTCGATGAAGCTGATCGCGCGCCAGAAGCCTCCGCTGTCATCGAACGTGAAATCCTGACCGTCGCGTGCAGGCATGATGGTAGGGAGTTCCCAGCGACGTTCCTCTTGTGTAGGATCCGGAAGAGGCGCGATGTGTTCCATGACTGTGCGCATGTTTATCATGATCAACTGTGGTTTCGGAAACACGTGCTGGTTGATCCGCTGCAGGATGAAGTGCGGTCGGGTAGCCGACTCCACCACGTACGTATCATTGATGTTCCCGTCCCCATATGGCGCGACGGCTATACCGCTGCCGGTACCCATGGTGTCTGTAGGTGTTGTCATGAACCGTTGCGCGACATCCACGATATTGTCCAAGATGCATCTCCTGAGGCTAGGTGTAGGCTGAAGAATGCCCCGGTGTTGGTGGGGGACTCCTCAAGCGTGACGTGGCTGTGAGCGAAGGCCCAGCCGTACGGGAACTTCGCTCGGTGTGATCACTGTTTCTTCTGGATCTTGGCCCACGTGTCACGCAGGGCAATGGTGCGGTTGAAGACCAGATGCCCCTCTGTGGTGTCCGGATCCGTGCAGAAATAGCCGATGCGCATGAATTGATAGCGGTCCCCTGGCTTCGTCTCGGCCAGACCGGGCTCGAGCTTACACGAAGTCCGAACCTCCAGCGAGTCCGGATTGAGACTGTCAAGGAAGGTTCCATCCTCTTCGACATCTTCGGGACTCTCCTGGCTGAAGAGACGATCGTACAGCCGGACTTCTGCATCCACCGCGTGCAAGGCAGAGACCCACTGGATCGTGCCTCGCACACGGCGACCATCGGGGGCTTGGCCACCGCGGGATCCCGGATCGTAGGTACAGTGGATCTCGACTACGTTGTCATCTTCGTCCTTGACAACTCCCTTGTACGTGACCAGATAGGCGCTCTTCAAGCGCACCTCGCGTTCCGGCGCCAGGCGGTAGTACTTGCGGGGAGGAGTCTCCATGAAGTCATTGCGCTCGATGAAGACCTCCCGACAGAATGGGATCTTGTGTGTGCCCATCTCGGGGTGTTGCGGATGGTTCTCAATCTCCATCCACTCCACCTGGTCCTCGGGGTAGTTGTCAATCACGACCTTGATGGGGTCGAGGACGGCCATGGCGCGGGGGCTGTGTCCGTTGAGGTCGTCGCGGATGGCGTGCTCAAGCAGAGCTACATCGACCACGCTGTTCGCTGTCGAGATGCCGATGCGGGCGCAGAAATCATTGATCGAATCGGGGCTGCAGCCACGCCGCCGCATGCCGGCGATGGTGGGCATACGAGGATCATCCCAGCCCCCTACACATCCGCGCTGCACCAATTGGAGAAGCTTACGCTTGCTCAAAACAGTGTAAGTCATGTAGAGCCGCGCGAATTCGATCTGACGGGGATGGTAGATGCCCAGTTGTTCCAGGAACCAGTTGTAGAGTGGACGGTGATCCCGGTAGCCCAGGTCGCAGAGCGAGTGGGTGATCCCCTCGATGGAGTCCCCCAGGCCGTGGGCCCAGTCGTACATCGGGTAGATGCACCAAGCATCGCCCTGCCGGTGATGGGTCTGGTGGAGGATGCGGTACATGATCGGATCGCGCAGATTCATGTTTGGTGAGGCCATGTCGATCTTCGCGCGGAGCACGCGAGCGGCCTTCGGGAATTCGCCGGCGCGCATCCGTCGGAAGAGGTCCAGGTTCTCCTCAACCGAGCGGTCCCGGTAGGGGCTGTCCGTACCGGGTGCGGTCAAGGTGCCTCGGTATTCGCGGATCTCATCCGGGCTGAGGTCGTCCACATATGCCTGCCCCTGCTTGACGAGTTGCTCGGCCCATTGGTATGTTTGCTCGAAGTAGTCCGAGGCGTAGAAGATCTCGTCGCCGAAGTCGTGCTCGAGCCAGCGAACATCATCAATGATGCCGTCAACGTATTCTTCTTCCTCCTTCACCGGGTTAGTGTCGTCGAAGCGGAGATTGAACTTGCCACCGAAGTCGCGGGCGATGCCTGCGCTGATCGCCAATGCCTTGGCGTGGCCGATGTGTAGATAACCGTTGGGCTCAGGTGGGAAGCGCGTGTGTACTCTACGGTCATAGCGTCTGGAGTTGGTATCCTCAACTACGGCTGTGCGGATGAAATCCGTTGCCAGCGCATCCAGCTCTTCATCGCTAAGTGAGGTGGTGTCATTGCAGTTCTTGCCTTTGCCGCTCATTGTGTTTGGCTCCTTCTTCCCAAACACCAATAGTACCAAAAGCGACCATAAGAGCAAACGGCTGGTGGAACGAGAGCGCCAAGGAGCTCTCGTTCCACCAGCTTGGCTGTCTTGGCCCTGACGATAATGGGCCGAGTGAGCGACTGGGGGCCAGAACTGCTGCACAGCCTTCAGGCTGTGTCGACTCCTGTCTGGTCTGCGCCCCGAAGACCGAATGCACCCTACACCGGTCGTTGATCATGTGGCTGGCCGGCAAGCAGCTATCAGTGGCCTAGGCTTGCGACCAAAGCCCTCGGCCAGCCAGCAACGCCTTGCGGCGCAGATCCAGGTTCTGGGCCGCGTCTCTGATGCGGGCGTGGTCGCAAGTGGCGATCCAGGCAACGAAAGGCTCCAACTGCTGGGGTAGTTTCTTGGGTAGCATCGATCCTCACCATGGGGTGCTCAACTCATATCTCAACGTGTCAGTGTGGACAGCACGCCGCTGTCTCAGGGCGTGTGTATCGGGACCAGTATCGGTGTCATCGAAGCTGGTAAATGGTGACGCCGCTCTCATCGTAGACGGCGGGGAACATCTCGGCGAACTTCGCCAGGGCCCCCTCGGGATAGCGCCGACGCTCCAGGGGGCCGATGTACACGTAGCCAACGCTGTAGCGCTCCAGAATCCGTGTCGCCTCTGTGTGGTTCAGCGTTGTCATCAGGATGTTGAGATCACCTTCACGAGCACTGGGCTCGTCATAGTTGCCACGCCATTGAAGCTGGTGTCCTCCCCAACCCAATACCGTGGGGAGGCCGGTGAGTGCGGAGATCCTGCCTTCATAGACATAGGCGCGGTGTTGGTCACCAGGGGCCTCGACGATGACGGGCGTCCCTTCGATGTTGTCATTGAGCCAGGCGATCGCCGCTGCATCCTCTGCGTGAGACTGCTGTAGCCAGGCTGCGCCATCGAGGGTCCAGGGAACGCCCTGTTCCCTGGCGCGTGCAGGCACGGCCAAGACCGTGTAGACCAAGCCGGCTGCTATCAGGAGGAACGCGAGTGCGGCCGCCACGCTGCGCCCCACCGTCTGCTTGGGCGTGCCCTTGATCGGTCGAAGCCACACGGTGAGCTGCCAAGCACCCGCCAACGACCACAGAATCCAGGCCTGGAAGTAGAACTTGAAGATGGTGTTCATGCGCGTCATGAAGATATCTTGGAGGTAGACGAACTCGGGCGCCAATGTGAGAAGCAGAGCTATCAGCGCGAGCAGCAGCGGGAAACCATCGTCGATTGCCGTCTGCGGCTCCTGAGGCGAACCACCTGCCTTCTCGCCGCCGGCTGGAATGGGCTGAACCATCGCGCCGAGGGCTGCCGCCACGCCGATGGCCAGACACAGCCCGACCCAGGGGTTCTGTAGGCGCAGCCTGAGCGCGACCAACGCGGTTTCGGGGGCGAGGCTGTACCCCTGTACCGATTCCCCGCGTATGATGGCCACGATGTAGGGATAGGCCGCCGCCGATCCCAGGATAAGGGCCACCAACGCGATGGCGACCACAAGAGCTAGCCCCAGGCCAATGGCGGGGAGTGGTTTGATGGACCTACGCCGTGCGCTACCCACGATCACGCCGATCGCCGGTATCAGCAGAGGGAGAAACATCACGACGAACTGCTGCGGCTTGGTGGCGTTGAAGAGGTTGGGCAGAATGCCGCCGGCCTGGGAGCGTAACGCGAACCAGAAGGGCAGGTAGAGCACGATGCTCAGGACTCCCGTTGCGACGGCTTCGGGGATGACCGCCCACGCTGTGGTCAGGAACGAGGCCACTGACTTACTCGCGTGGGCGTAGCGTCCCAAGATCCAAGCGCCCACGAGCAGAGCCCAGTAGATGGGCAAATCCCAGGTGTTCAGGAACCCCAGTGCCCCCAAGATGACCGCATGCCCGGCTATGGGCCAGATGCGGTGACGCAGGCTGCTGCAGGTTGAGGTGAGCCACATCGCCACCGGTCGTTGAGGCGCCTCCCGCCTATCGGCGTCGTCACTGGTGACTCCGGCCGGGGTCTCTTCTGTTGCAGCATTCCTGGTCTCGACCGCCTTCCGGTAGGCACTGAGCGCCATAGATATGGCGATGAGCGCAAAGGGCAGCGCCAGCAGGTGCGGGTGCATATCGCCGAGGATGAAGCTGAAGGCTGGGAACTCATCGATGACCTCCTGAACATCTCCCCACGGCGTCCGGTCCCGGATAGTGCGGGATGCCTGCCACCACCAGAAGAAGCGCTGAGGAATCGGGCTGAATGGCGGCTGGGGCGGCTGATCCAGCCGGCTGATGTCCAGCCACTTCCAGAAGCCTGCAGGTAGGTGACCGCGCGCGTGCAGGACTTCGAAGAGTCCTTCGCCGTTGCCGGCGAGCAGCATCATCAGAGGAGCCACCAATGGCCGGAATACGGCCTTCCCGTGGGCCATATCGTAGACGATGCTGTAGGCCTGTGCTGCAACGAGTGCAAACCATCCGGCGTTGCCGAGATTGAAGGCCACCGTGGGGGCGAGCATGCTCAGGCGGGTAAGCACACCAAGCAGGAGATAGCCCAGATAGTAGTAGGAGAGGGTGAAGCCGGACAGCCAGGGATCCTGGGGGGGCAACGAGGGGGCGCGGAGCATCGCGTTGAGGAATGCGATCTCCATCCACTTTTCCCCCCCCGCGGTCTGGAGTTGCGGCTGGCTGGCTCTGACAAACGCCCATACGACGAGGGCGATCAGAAAGAGCGCTTCGACGACGATGACGTAGCGCCGGTTGCTTTGCCACCAGGGGCGCAGTTCGTGCCAATGCCGACGCATCAGAACGAGTCCCGCGATCAGAACAATGGCGGCTGCCGTCAGAACGCCACCGCTTGTGTTATTCCATAGGCGCAGAATCCCGCCCCACCAGAAGATGACACCGGTCAGGAGTAAGCCCAGGGCTTTGGCGGTGCCGTAACCCCTGCTGGGAAGCCGCCTGAACAGACTGAATGCCAACGGCAGCCCCATCAAGGCCATGAACTGCAGTGCCAGATACCAGACGAGTATTGAGGTCACCATTTTGCTGTCTCAGTCTTCTATCAGGATCAGATGCGCGATACGCTCGTAGGTGGCTGGCCCGATTCCAGGTACGTTCTGTATGTCCTCAATCCGCTCGAACGGTCCGTTCGCCGTTCGATAGGATACAATATCTGCAGCTTTGCTCGCGCCTATGTAGGGGAGAGACTCCAACTCGTCGGACGATGCGGCGTTGAGGTCGATCGGAGCCGCCGGTGTCGGACTCGAGCTCAGTTGCTGTGTTGCTGCTGAGCTGCCTCGATCTGTCAGCCGCGGGATAGCGACATGCTGGTTGTCGGCTAGTGGTGCTGCCAGATTGACGGCGTCCAGATCGGCATCCGCGCTGGCGCCGCCAGCTCGGTCAAGTGCGTCCGCGATCAGGCTGCCTGCCGGGAGTTCCACAACCTGGGCCTTGGCGACCGCGCCGCTGACGTAGACGCTGATGGGCCAGGGCGTAGCCATGGCTTGGTCACCTGTGCCTGTCGTGCTGTCTGAGTCGGTCGGGCCAGGCCACGTCGGTGACGTCGGGTCTCGCGCTGCTTCAGGCGTAGACGGTTCGCCAGGGAAACCATAATGGCCGATCAAGCCGCCGACGATCAACGCGATAAGCCCCAATCCTGCGACGTGAGCCCTGATCTGCCGGCGTGCTTTGGCCCAAGTTGCTCTGCGTGTGTCGGCGCGTGCTTCCCGCAGCAGCGTGCGAAGCCGTGCTACTTCCAGCTCTAGCACCTGACGATCGGTCCCGGCAGCCGCTTCCTGAGTGCGACCTTTCCCAACTGAGCGTCTGTTCACGAGTCACTCCGTCACGTCATCTGGTCACGATTCGGTGTTCGGTGGTGTGATCCTTCCCTTGACCGGCTGATCGTTTGAGAAGCCGGCCGGGGGCCAATTGTCGCATCCGCCGGTAGTGCTGCCGGAGATTGGGTGTCTGGATATTGCCCCCGGCCTCAAAGTAGACCCGCGCTGCCTGTCCCATTCCCCAGGTCGTCACGGCCGATAGCGCTGCTGAGACCAGCCACCCAAGTCCTGGCACCAGCTTGGCCAACTGCATTCCCAGATATCGTGACAGCAGGCTCCCGGCCATCGTGGTGAGGAGCTCCCGCGCGTGGGAGATGCTCATGGACTGACCGTATACCGCAGCGATTCGCAAGACCAGCCGTGTCTGTGATGCCAGCAGCAGGGGGATGTCAAGCCCGGGGATAGGCTCCAGGGAGATCAGGGCGTTAACGCCGGCGGTACGCCGGATGATGCGGTTCACGATGTGTTCTCGCACGTCCGGCAGCGCCTTGGCCATCGATACCGCGACGTTCGGCGCGGCGGAGAGAATCGCGGGCAGGAGTCTGTCAACGATGCCCGTGCCGGTACGCGCTGAGATAGCTACCGGCCGAACGCCCAAGAATCGCTCAGCGTTCTCGAGAACGTGAGGGAGTTCCCTGGGGATCAGGTCTGTCTTGTTGAGCGCAACAACCACGGGGACGCCCAGATCCAGCAACGCTGCATAGAGGTCGAGATCCGGCTGCCGGACGCCGGCCACTGCATCCAGCAGCAAAAGGACCAGATCCGCGTGGCTGGCTGCTGTTTTAGAGGTGGACGCACGGTCGATCCCCCAGACCTCTCCGAATCCCGGGGTATCAACCAGCAGGAACGGTCCTAGTGGATGCTCGATGACGCCTATAGTCGTCCCCGGGACCGCGCTGACGGCTGAAATCTTGCGTCCGTGCAAGCGGTTGAAGAGCGTTGACTTGCCGCTGTTGACCGGTCCGACAATCACCAACCGCGAAGCCGTCTCCTGCGCAACTTCGTGTTCCATCGTATGCCAGTCAAGCGACCGGAGCAGCTTCTGGATGTCCGTGAGTCGACCGGGAAGTTTTGGCACTCTCATGGCCCGGAGTTTAGCACAGAATGCGGTCCCATACCAAGCGCTCGGACCATAGGCACCAGGGGATGGCGGCTTTGATGGCTATCGACGCACTGATGTCAGGTGAATGCCTCAATCTGAGCCAGTGATTCCGAGACCTGGGGAAGAGTGAAGGTCACCGTGGTCCCGGTATCATCGGAGCGCGATATCCACAGCTGCTCTCCATGGGTTTCAAGCACAACGCGACAGAAGACCAGCCAGAGTGCCCAGCTACCGTCGAGCTGGGGACCTTTGGGTGCATACAATGCCACCCGATCACGAGCAGTTCGTGAGCCGCCCGGATCTGCGTCGCTGATCGAAACCCGGATTCCGTCGGCACCGCGTGATGTGACGTCTGCCTCAACTTGCACACTGCCACCCGGCGGCGTGGTCTTGAGTGCGTTGGTGATGACGTGCAGGAGCACCCGCCGGATGAGATCGCGGTCTCCCCACGTCAATGGCAGGTTCTCGTCAACGCGTTTCTCCAGATTGACGTGGCGCTCTTGCGCCAGCGGTTGCACCGTCCGGACCACGTTCTCCACCATATCCGGGAACGAAAACGCGCTGGGACTCAAGGGCATCTGTCCACTCTCAAGCTGGCTCAGATCGATGAATTCGTTGATCGTGGTGAGCATAGTCTGGGTTGTGGAAAGCGCGTTCTCCACCGCGTGGCGTTCCTCTCCGCGAAGCCGTTGGTCACCGTTTTCCGGTTCTACGGAGGAGAGTAGGCTGGTGACATGTCCGAGGGGGACCTGGATGTCGCTGACAATGGTCTCCGTGAGGCCCTGTCGAAGTTCTCTGAGCAGCCGATCTCTGGTCACGTTGCGTAGGATGAGGATCCGTCCCAGCTGGTGCTGTTGATTGCGCACAGGTAGGTTGTACCAATGGATGACCTGCAGATCCAGCTCGTATTCGCCCTCACTGGGTTCGTCTCTGCTCGCTTGTGTGTGCTGCATCTCGGCGACAATCTGGTCCACAACGCCTGGGGCGTCCGTGCGCATCTGTTTGACCAGATCCCAGACCGGGCGCCGGTGCCAGGTTTCTGTGCTGCCAGGGAGGTTGAGGTAGTTCAGGGCCGGACGGTTGAGCATTGATACTTGATGCGCGTCGTCCAGCAAGATGACGCCATCCCTACTGGCGGCCATCCAGGCACGCAGATAGCTTGAGTTCTCAATACCTGTGTGCTTGTTCTGGTACGCCAGGACGAAGGCATCACGCAGCGCTTCTGCCAAGGTCAGGTCCTGGTCAGCGAAGCTGTCCACGGTGTCGCTGGTGAAGAGGAGTACCGCATAGGTGTGTCCGTGTGACATCACTGGTGCAACGATCATGCTTCCCGTAGCTCGCCGCCCTGAGAGAACAGGCTCCAAGTGGGCAGTGTTGGACGTGTAGTGGATTGTCCCTGATGCACCATCCAGCCCTGGTGCGAGTGCCGTGTCCAAGATGATGGCGCCAGTAGGCAGAGCTTGGGAGCCCGCTGAGGCCAGGACGATGAGTTCCCCAGGGGTGCCGGATGGCTTGAGCAGGGAGACGCCGTGCCACCCGGTGAGGTCTGCCATCTCTGCGGCAGTTCTTGCCAGGGTAGTATCGGTGCGGCTATCTTGGCCGACTGTGCGCAGAATCGTCTGAAGAATCGCTAGATCGTCGCGCATACGTGTGCTCCCCAAGGGAACTGGAGGCGAAATCGCCACATCGCGCCACGATCTATGCTACCATAAACAAAACTGAGTGTCAATAATGGCAATATAATCTGCCAGTAAGTGGTCAACTCCAGTTGGGCGTCAGGATACCAGGGCTAAGCTGATTCTCCCGCGGTCAACGTCAACATCCAGGACCTCAGCATCGACAACGTCACCGACCGCTACCTTTTCGTGCGGGTCACGGACGTACTCATTGCCCATCTGGCTGATGTGGATCAGTCCGTTCCGTTTCACCCCGATATCCACGAAGGCTCCAAAATCGACGACATTCCGGATCGTACCCTTGATCTGCATTCCGGGGTGAAGATCCTCAATGGTCAAGACGTCACTTCGCAGCACCGGTCCCTCTAGATCATCCCGGGGGTCACGGCCTGGACGGAGCAGGGCCGCCAAGATGTCCTCCAGGGTGGGTCTGCCTGCGTTGAGTTCGTGCGCCAGCTCATCCAAGTCGATGTCACGTCGTAGCTCGCTGATGGCGCGTGAGAGCTCAGGGTGTCCGATCGGTAGCCCCACAAGATCCAACACGGCGTGGGCGACTTCGTAGCTTTCCGGATGGATGGGCGTGTTGTCCAGATCATCCGGTCCCTGTGGAATGCGCAGGAAGCCGGCTGCCTGCTCGAATGTCTTGGGCCCGATTCCGGAGACGCTGAGGAGGCTTCTGCGGGATGGAAAGCTGCCGTGTTCATCGCGGTAGGCCACGATCGCCTCCGCGGTCTTGGGCCCAATCCCGGAGATATGGCGCAACAGCGCCGGCGAGGCTGTATTGAGGTCGGCGCCGACCGTATTCACCGTGGATTCCACGACCCTGTCCAGCGTGTCGGCCAGAGCTTTCTGGTCGATATCATGTTGGTACAGCCCTACGCCGATGGCCTTGGGGTCAATCTTGACCAGTTCGGCGAGGGGATCCTGAAGGCGCCGGGCGATAGAGACTGCACCACGGATCGAGACGTCGAGATTCGGCAGCTCTGCCCGGGCGAGCCGAGAGGCCGAATAGACCGAGGCCCCCGCCTCACTGACAATGGTGTACTGGACCCTCAACCCTTCACCGATGAGTTCGGCCACCAGCGCCTCTGTCTCACGGCTCGCGGTTCCGTTGCCGATGTCGATGACGGTCACGCTGTGCTTCTTGGCGAGGTGACGCAGTGTGTCCTTGGCCTGTCCTTTCCGACGGTCTGGGTAGATCGTGCGCGTACTCAGGACCTTGCCGGTCGGGTCCACGACCGCAACCTTGCATCCGGTACGGTATCCGGGATCAATGCCGAGGACCGTCTGGTCGCGCATCGGGGGTTGGAGCAGCAGCGAGCGCAGATTGGTGGCAAACACACCGATGGCGTGGTCGTCCGCCATCTCGGTGAGCTCACGGCGGATCTCACGCTCGACGGCTGGGGAGATCAGTCGGCCGTAACTGTCCGTGCGCGCCGCCAGCAGATCCTCTGCGAGCGCGCTGCCCGAATCGGTTGGATACCGCATCGCAAGGATGCCCAATGCCGCTGATTCGGGGACATCCAGGCTGGCCCTCAGAATGCCCTCGCGTTCCCCGCGGTTGAGCGCCATGACCTGGTGCGGGCGCAGTCCCTTGACGTCTCCGCAGAAGTCATAGTAGAGCTCGTATGTGCCTTTGGGATCCTTGCTCTTGTCGACCACGCCGGCATTCATGACGCCGCGCCGCTGGGCCATAGCCCGCATGCTCCCGCGTATCTCAGGGTCTTCGGCGATAGTCTCGGCGACGATATCCCGTGCCCCTCGGTATGCAGCCTCCACGGACGGCACGCCCTGGTCATCGCCGCCAGACGATCGTGCATGCCCTCAAGAGGCTGGGCCAGGATCAGCTCGGCCAGCGGCTGCAGGCCCTTTTTCCTCGCGATGGTGGCGCGCGTCTGGCGCTTCGGGCGGTAGGGGCGATAGAGGTCTTCCAGGCGCTGCAACGTGTCCGCTGATTGCACGTCAGCTTCCAGCTCAGGCGTCAGGACGCTCTGCGCTGCCAGGCTATTGTGGATGGTTTCGCGGCGTTCCTCCATATTGCGGCGGTAACCGAGACGTTCGGCAAGCCGGCGCAGTTCCTCTTCGTCCAGTGAGCCGGTCAATTCCTTACGATAGCGCGCGATGAAGGGGAGCGTATTCCCTTCGTCGAAAAGGCGTACAGCAGAGCGGACACGAGGCAACGCCAGCTCAAGGTCCGCTGCAACGGCTGCAGTGATCTGTTCCTGATCCATGGCGTCACCTCACTGGCTGGTGCGTTGTGTGCTCAACCTGCCCAACCACCCGGGCGGCGCGACGGCCGATTTCCACAGCATAGTTTGTGCCACGGTCCCACGGATAGACCTGGCTCATATTGGCCATGAAGAGATTGGGAATGGGCGTCTCAAGCGGCGGAATACGTTCCGAGTGGTTGACAAAGGGGACGGGCTGGGCATAGATCTCTGAGAACTTCCAGTACGCACGCACCCAATCGCGGCTGAAATCAGGATTGATGCGTTGAATACTGGGGATGAAGCGCTCCAGGAGAGCTTCTGCCGATAGTCCGAAGTATTCGTGGTCAGGTGTCAGATAGTCGCCGCAGTAGACCAACGTGTCCCCTCCGTAGTGAGATGCGTCGACGTAGTTGGTGTGCTCCACGAAGGCGAGGAAAGGGAAGCCCTCCCGTTTGGGGATGTTTATCCAGTAGTGCGAGTCGGTGACCGGGTGCTTGAGCGCCAGCACCATCACGACGGCGCCCATAGACACCAATTCGTCCAACCCGGCGGTATAGTTGGCCGGCAGCTCGGGCGTGCATTCCTTGAGCATCCGTGGCGATGCCGTCGCCAATACGCGATCGTGGACTTGATCGCCGGCCTGCAATTCCAGCCGAATTCGGCCACTCTCGAGGGGGTGGATGCCGCGGACGTGGTGGTTCAGGCGGATGTCGCCGCCCGCTTCCCGCACCTTGGCGGCCATGCCCTCCAGGAAACTCTGGAAGCCGCCCTTGAAATAGCCGAGCTTTGGTGTGCGGGCGACCAGCCGCGCCCAGAACCAGGCCATATTGACCTGCCTGTAGTACGGTCCGAACTTGCCCTCAAGCATGGGCTTCCAGAAGGCCTCATAGGCGCGTCTGCCTGCAGCTCTTGCCATCCAGGCGTCAGCGGTGACCTTTTCCAGCGATTGCCAATCCGGATTGTAGCGCAGGAATGCGCTCACCAGACCCACACGCAAGCGGCCCAGGAAGGGGGCCGGCCTGAAGGCCAGGACGCGCAAGGCCGTGGTGGCTAGATCCGCCACATTGGACAGCGTCTCTCCCAGAGGGAGGCGCTCCAGCCACGGTCCCACAAGCGGCTTGTTGATCGGGTACAGACGTCCCTCTTTGAGAATGGAGGTGACGGGACTCTCGTAGAAGATCATATCACGCAGGCCGAGCTCCCCGGCAAGGCCGATGATGTCGCTATCGCTGGCAAAGATGTGGTGGTAGAAGCGGTCCAGAGACCAGTCCCAGCTATCATCCCTGAATCCCGAGGCGAGGCCGCCGACATAGGGACGTGCCTCGTAGACTGTCAGTTTGTGCCCAGCCTTGAGGAGATCATAAGCAGCCGTGAGGCCGGTCACGCCGGCGCCGACAATGCCAATGCTCAGGGCGCTACCGTTAGGCATGATCAGAGATCCTTGGGGGAGTGAAAGAATCAGGGAATGGCAGAATCAAAGAGCAGAAGAATCTGAGAGTCAGCGAATTTGAGAATGGGAGAATCGCGGAATCGTCTGGCCGATGGCTCCTCCCATTCGCTGATTCCTCTATTCTTCCTTCGGTCTTCCGACGAGGGACCACGGGCCCGCCCACTCAATGTGGACCGGGACGATGTCCCCCAGGCGACCTGTCTCCTTCGCAGCCTCGTCAGGGCCCTTGCCAGGATCAAAGAAGACCAGGCGGTCGGTGTACGTGCGTCCAAACCAGCGCTTCCTACGTGCGTGCCAGCCTTCGACCAAGACGTCGACGGTCTGGTCGAGATAGCGAGCATTGATCCCCGTCAGGATGTCGGACTGCAGATCGTCCAATGCCTTGCGCCGTCGTTCTTTCTCGTCGCGGGACAGGCTGTCATCAAACCGGCGTGTGGCAACCGTCTGCGGGCGGGAGGAGTAACGGGCAACATGTGCCTTGTCGAGCCTAAGCTCTTTGAGCAGGTCGTAGGTGTTGCTGAACTGCTCCTCTGTCTCGCCGGGGAAACCCACGATGATGTCCGTGGCGATGGAAGCGCCTGGAATGTGGTCGCGGATCCGTGCTACGAGATTGCGGTAATCGTCGACGGTGTACCCGCGACGCATACGGGTCAGGACCTCATCATCGCCGGATTGCACCGGCACCTCAATGTGTGGGCAGACCTTGGGAAGCTCTGCCACGACGTCCAGCAGGTCGTCTCGCATCCAGTTGGGATGGCTGGTCAGGAAGCGGATGCGCTTGAGGCCTTCAACGGTGTGAATCTCACGCAGCAGCGTGACCAGCGGGGTGGCCGAGCTCTTGCTGAACTCCGGCAGGTCGTATCCGTACCGGTCCACAATCTGGCCCAGCAGCGTGATCTCCCGGACACCCTGAGCAGCCATCTGCTGCGCTTCAGCGATGATCGCGCTCATCGGGCGGCTGCGCTCAACGCCACGGCGGTAGGGGATAACGCAGTAGGTACAAGCGTGCGAGCATCCCAGTACGATGGGCAGATAGGCGTTGACCACGTGACCTTGTTCTGACGCGGGCAAGATGGTGTCGGTGCGACCCAGCGCCAACCTGCGGGATTCAGCATCAGCGATCAGCGTCTGGGCCTCACTCAGATTGCCGTGCTCGGCAAGATAAGACCAGAGCTCGGTCGGATCGGACGGTGGAAGAAAGAGATCTACCCACGGAAATCTCTCACGCAAAGGGATCGAGCCCTTGACACCCACCATGCATCCCATAAGTCCAAGCAACCGCTCAGGATAGCGTTCCTTGATGCTTCTGAGCTGGTTGAGCCGACTCGCAGCTTTGTCCTCTGGCTGCTGCCGTACCACGCACGTATTGAGAATCATGACGTCAGCGTCTTCTGCCCGGCTAGTAGGGGTGTATCCCAGACGTTCAAGGCCTGCAGCCACGCGTTGTGAGTCGGCTACGTTCATTTGGCAGCCGATGGTCCAGATGTGATAGCGCATTTGTTTGACAACCTTATAGTTTATGCGAAGCATTCTACCGTACACCGTGGGTGTGGTCAAGGACGACGGGTGCATCCCAGGAATCTGGCGACAGCTGTGTCGCCAGATTCCTGGAATGCACCCTGGCAGTCTTGGCCCAGTTGTAGGTGAGCGCTGTGGGGAATGCGGGCCAGAACAAGCCGCCAGTTGCGCTGCTGTGCAGACGTCTGTCTGGCTATCGTCGCTCCCATTCCTGGGTGGCTTGGCGGATCAGGGCCTGGATCTCCGCGCTGGGAATGTCGGTGATCTCGTTGTAGGCGGTGCCATCCACAAAGAAGTTGATGCCACCGGGGATGTTCTGGAGGACGACGGTGTGGCCTTGCAGCGCCGGGGTCTGCGGCAGCAGTTCATCGAGAATGCCATTGATCTCATAGGCGAAATCGATGGCAGGGACCGAGCCGTGGAGGGATGTCGTCCTGCGCGTTGGGGGCTCCACAGCTCCAGGGGTACCCGGGTCCGCACTCTGGGCCGGCCGGGCCAGGCGCTGTGACAAGGGCGACACGGGTCGCGCTGCCTGTGGGGCAGGCTTGATCTCGCGCGAGGAAGCAACCACTGGGGGCGCAGTAAGCTGTCCTTCGCTGACCACGCCCTTGGCGAATCCAGCCAGAGCTCGCATAGCGCTTGTGATCTCTTCACGAGTCTGTGGGTCAGACACGGCTCCGAGGGTCCGGCAGCGTTGTCCCCTGACGTGGATCTCCCAGCCCCCGACGGCGTCGCGTTTCAGCCCCAGGATGTAGGCCGGCGGTGTGGCGTCTGTCGCCTGGGCTTCAGCAGGCATCGGGGTGCTCTGCCTTCGAGAGCGGATGAAGACCCATATCAGCCATCCGGCGATGGCAACAATACTGATGACGAGGATGATGAGAATCGGTAGCAACAGGGACTGAATCTGACTGCTGTTCTGGACCATAGTCGCCTCCGTGTTATAGAATAGTCACCTTAGTACGCTGACAATCAGCACACTGTCCTCTGATGTGGTCTCACGGTTTGGTAAGCTCCCCGACCAGGTGCACCCGCCAGGTGCCCGGCAGCACGAAGCCCAGACCTATGGCCGCCAGGAAGCTCAGTGGGCCCCAAGCCAGATAGCTGGGATCTCCGATCCACTCGATTCCCGCCAACCGCAGGTTCACCTGGGCGCCCAGACGCTCGATCTCTGTGGCGGTGTTCGCCCGGTAAGCCACCGGATATGTGTCGGCGGGCCGACGTCCGTAGTACAACGTGACGATGCGCTGCTGAAGTGGGTGCAATCTGGACATTGTCCTGCTTAGCCGGGGCAGCGGATGCGACGTGTTGGGTGTAAGGAAGAAGAAGCTGCCCCCGGGGCGCAACAGCCGCGCGATCTCCCGGAATGTCTGTTCCGGGTTTGGCAGATGCTCGAGGACCCAGGAAGCCACCACAGTATCGAACGTTGCTGCGGTACAGGGCAGATGCTCCGACTGCGCGCAGCAGCGCGATAGCGTGGGCCGGCGATGCTCTCTCAGCGAGTTGAGATCCGGATCCGTACCTGTCCAGCTGCCCACACTTCCCAGCCGCTCGACGATGCCGCCTCGACCACACCCCAAGTCCAGAACTCGATGTTCTTCAGAGATACCGGCGGCGACCCAGCGCTGATAGCGCATCGTGGCGGACTCCCAGCCCGGCCTCAGCAACGCGTACCGGCGGCGAAAGCATTCCAGACGCTCTGGATCACCTGTGACCATACCCCCATTCTAGTACGGTGGCAGGATTTTCCAAAACCGGTCACGGATGCTATCATGGATTACTTCTCCGATTCTCCGGTCTTTCCGGCTCGTGCGAGTTGGGCAACATGCTGGCTGCGCTGATCCTTCCATTGGCTGAAGGTGGTGTGAGCGCAACCGGCAGCCAAATGCTCAACCCGTGGTAGAATGCAGATGTCAGATGCCGTGCAGGAGAATCGAGAGGGTGCACGTTTGCGATGTGCATCCTCTTTCACATCGTGGTCCAAACGGGGAGGGATTCCAGCATGCAAGGTGTCATACTAGCGGCGGGCAGGGGGTCCCGCCTTCATCCGATCACGGTCGCGCGGTCCAAGGCGATGGTGCCGATTCTGGGCAAGCCGATAGTCGAGCACGTGATGGAGACGCTGGCTGAGAACGGAATCGAGGATTTCGTCCTCGTTGTCAGTCCCGGGGATCGGGATATCGTCCGCTACTTCTGCCGTGAGTCGAAGCTAGATGCTGATGTGCGCTTCGTCTACCAGGTTGAGCGCAAGGGAATGGCCAATGCCCTCTCCTACGCGGCGCCGCTGATCACCGAGGACTTCGTCCTTTCGGCCTGTGACAACCTGGTTCCGACCCCCGATGTGGGACGTCTTGTCCGGATGATGCAGGGCGAGGAGCACCCGAATGCGGTTCTCACGTTGATGCCGGTCGAGCCGGATCGACTGGGCAGTGTGGGCATTGCGGAGATCAATGGCGCATGGGTAACACGCATCGTTGAGAAACCAAAGCCCGAAGATGCGCCATCGAATATCTCGAGTCTGCCGCTGTATGCGTTTACGCCGCGCATCCTGGACTACTTACCGGAGGTGTCCCTTTCCGCGCGCGGCGAGTATGAGCTGCAGGATGCGATCCAGATGGTGATCGAGCGTGATGGGCGCGTCGGCGGCGTGATCATAGATCATCGGTTGGCCCTGACCAATGCTGCCGATCTGCTGGCGCTGAACCGTGAATACCTCAACCACGGCGGTGACCATCCGCAGTTGGCCCCAAACACCGTGGGGCCGAACACGCGGCTGATCACGCCGCTGCACATTGAGCACGGCACGGTCATCGGTACGAACTGCACGATTGGTCCGAATGTCTACATCGAGCGTGACTGCCGGCTCGGCGACAACGTGATGGTGCACGATGCCGTCATTCTTCGTGGGGCAGAGGTGCCGGATGGCGCCACGATTGCTAATGAGGTTGTAGCGTAGGAGACCAAGACCTCTGAGGTCTCAGCGTCCTCGCTGGTATGTCGCTGGCGCAAGGACACAGTGTCAACAGACCAGCACAGAACACGCTGCGGCCCGAACAGGTCTTCATAGTTGCGATGAAGAGCACACGGTGGCAGCGGGTTCTTGTTGTGATCGGGTTGCTGGTGCTAGGCGCCGGCATCTCTGTCACTGTCTGGTTGTTCCACGATCTGGTCTTCCCTGACGATCTCTCTGCCTACACCGCGGTGCCCAGCAGCAAGATCTACGATCGCCGTGGGCGCCTGCTCTTCGAGATGCCGCCCCCCTACACCGGCAGCCACACACCGGTGCTGTTGGATGAGATCCCCGAGGCGCTGCGCCAAGCCACCATTGCTCTGGAGGATGCCACTTTCTACCGGAACGCGGGATTCGACTTCGTGGCCGTGGCGCGGTCGATCTGGTACAACCTCAACAGTGACGACTATCTGATGGGGGGCAGCACGATCACACAACAGTTGGCCCGCAATCTCCTACTGCCGGATGAGCGATACGAGTTGACGCTGCGGCGCAAGCTGCGGGAGCTGTTTCTGGCCGTCCGTGTCACGCAGCGCTACAGCAAGGATGAGATCCTCACCTTCTATCTGAACGAGATCTACTACGGCAATATGGCCTACGGCGTGGAGGCCGCGGCGCAGGCCTACTACGGCAAGCACGTCAGGGATCTCGGTCTGGCGGAATGCGCGATGCTGGCCGTGCAGCCTCAGGCACCGGCATATTGGAGCCCTCTGGAGAACCTCGAGGAGGCCAAGCGGCGTCAGGCGATTGCGCTGGATCGGATGGTCGCGGAGGGCTACATCGATGCCGTGCAAGCGGAGATGGCCAAGGAAGAGGACCTGAGTCTCGCTGCTGCGCCGTTTCCAATTCGCGCCCCTCATTTTGTCATGCACGTCCGTGCTATGTTGGAGGCGACGCTGGGACTGGAGCGTTTGCAGGCCGGTGGGTTGGAGATCACCACGACCCTGGACATCGATCTCAACGAGACCGTCCGAGACCTGATGCGTCACAGATTGGAGCTCCTCGCCATGTGTAACCACGCGGATCCGTGCCCGCGCGGCGGATTCAACGTCCGCAATGCCGCCGTTGTGGCCCTTGCTCCGGGCACGGGCGAGGTACTGGCAATGGTCGGGAGCCCCGACTACTTCTCAGCACGCATCGACGGCGCGGTGAACGGCACCACAGCCCTGCGCCAACCCGGTTCATCGATCAAGCCGGTGACCTATGTCGCCGCCTTTGCGGATGCGGGGATGACGCCGGCCACAGTGATGATGGACGTGCGGACGGCATTCACGACAAAGGAGGGGACGCCCTATGTCCCCCTCAACTACGACCTGGCTTTCCG
>CBFCZM010000006.1:0-23181 GCA_965602565.1 uncultured Anaerolineae bacterium | reverse complement strand
GACCATGTGAAAGGCTAGCAAGGCATCCTACGCGGGCAGTCACCCCCGTTCTGAAACACGCCGATCCGCGAAACCACGGTTGCCGGGCCAACCAGGGAGACTATAATGAAGCGGGTATCTATCACACCTATGGCACTGAGAACACTCTATCAGACTCTGCTGGACAGCGACCCGGCGCGCCTCCGTGTGATCGCCCGCCAATGGAACATCGAGCTCAGGACCACGCGGAAAACCGATATGGCTGCTGAGTTGATGGCGACGATGGCGTCTGGCGACGCAGTTGCACAGGTACTGGACCAGCTCAAACCGGATCAACGCGCCGCACTCGACGATCTACTGCGGCGTGGCGGTGCGTGGCCGTGGGCCGTCTTCGTCCGGAGAGCCGGCGACGTACGTGCGATCGGGTCAGGGCGCGTCGAGAGAGAAGAGCTCTGGCGTGCGCCCATCTCGGCCGGAGAAGCGCTCTGGAATCTTGGCCTGGTGCAACGGGCCTTCGATGACAACGAAGGGCACGCAGTAGAAATGGCGTTCGTGCCCGAGGACTTGATGCTCTATATGCCGGAGCCGGCCCCGCTTGAGATTCCGGACCCTCCCGCCGGAACGTATCCCGGACACGTCTCGACCGGAGGCGACACCTTGGCCGACGACATCGTCAGCGTGTGGGCTGCATTACAGCGAGATAGATCCGACGACGACGTCACCCAGGATGCGCTCACGCTACCCGGGCAGGAGCGCCGGCAGCTTCTGGAAGCCCTATCGGTGGAGCGAGGCTGGCTCAAACAGGATCACGATGGTCGGCTCCGCCCTTCTGGCCACGCTGTACTGACCTGGCTAAAGGCAGACCCCTGGACCCAATGGGCTGCTCTGGCGAATGGCTGGATGGCCAGCCAGACGTGGAACGATCTCGCCCATATGGTTACACTGAGGCCAGATCCGGTTCACGGGTGGCCCAATGATCCACTGGGTACACGACAGGCATTCCTGAAGATGCTGACCACCTGCCGCAGTGCCACATGGTACGATCTTGAGTCGTTCAGGACCTACGTCAAGGCCCACGCGACCGACTTCCTACGACCCGATGGGGATTATGACACGTGGGCCCCGCGCGATGCCCGCACTGAAGCGCCGCTGCGCGGGTTTGACGCGTGGGACACGGTCGAGGGCGCGCTGATTGACTATCTGATCACGCATCCCCTGCACTGGTTGGGGCTTATCGATCTGGGGAGCGCTGCACCGGCAGGATCGACCACCGCGTTCAGACTGACGGATGCCGGGTCAGCGATACTGCACAAGACAGAGACGCCAAGCTTTTCTGAGCCGCCTGCAGTCCGCTTGCTGAACGGCGTAGAATTGAGTGTGCCGCGCCATCGCAGGTACGAACGGTTCCAACTCAGCCGCATTGCGGACGCAGCAGGAACACTGGAGGACGACGAGTTCCGCTACCGGCTATCGCCGGCTTCCCTGGAGCGCGCCGGGCATCAGCGCATACCCGTGGCCCGAATCATCAGCTTTCTCCAGGAGGCCACCGGTGGCAGGGCGTTGCCCGCGAATCTGCAGACCGCCATCCAGCGGGCCTTCCAGGGGACGGGACACGCGAGATTGACCCAGCTATGGGTGCTGCGCGTCTCTGACCCTCAGTTTCTCGAAATACCGGCGATCGCAGCCTTGATCATCGCCCGCATTGCGCCGGGCATTGCGACCATACAGGAGCAGGATCGCACACGAGCCTGCCAGATCCTGCTGCAGAACGGGCTCCTCGTCGACTTGGATGAGCCCTAGCACCCACGCTTGCCTGGCGAAGTATCGAGATAGAGCTATAATTGCACCCTGTATCTGGGAGGTACTGATGGCGGAACACTCATTGCACAAGGGAGTACGCGACGCTTTCCACGCACGGTTCCAGAGCGAGCCTGCCCTGATCGTGCGCGCGCCAGGCCGTGTCAACCTCATCGGCGAGCACACAGACTATAACGATGGATTCGTGCTGCCGGTGGCCGTGGACCGAGCCGCGTGGCTTGCCGTTAGCCCCAGTGGCAACAGCTGGTCCAAGGTCCGTGCTATGGACATGAACAACGACGACCAGACGTTCCCTACGGACAAGGTGCCATCATCAAGCGGGGGCTGGGCCGATTACCCCAAAGGGGTGGTCTGGGCAATGCTGGAGCGCGGTCTGAATCCGGTGGGGATCAACGCCGTGCTGACATCGGACGTTCCCGTGGGCGCCGGGATGTCCTCATCAGCAGCTATTGAGGTCGCGTTCGCCTTCGCCTGGACGCAGCTCAGTGATCTCGATATGAAACTATCTGAGATGGCCCTGCTATGCCAGAAGGCGGAGAACCAATACGTCGGCGTCAACTGCGGTATCATGGATCAGATGATCAGCGCCTGCGGCAAAGCCGGACACGCGATGATGTTGGACACACGCTCACTCGAACGCGCCTACTTCAGCATGCCCAAAGGTATCGCGATCGTTGTCGCCAACAGCATGGTCCGCCGGTCTCTCTCCGGATCAGAGTACAACGTCCGCCGCGCGCAGTGCGAACAGGCAGTGAGCGCCCTGCAGCAGCATCTCCCTGACGTGATAGCCCTTCGCGACGTCACCCCGGCGCAGCTTGAGCGCTACAAGGGTGAGTTGGAAGACGTCGTCTACCGCCGGGCCCGCCACGTTGTGACCGAGGATGCTCGCGTCCTGCAAGTCTCGCGCGACCTCTACGAGGGGCGCATCGAGCACGTCGGCGAGTTGCTGATCGAGGGACACAAGAGCCTGCGTGACGATTACGAAGTCAGCATCCCCGAACTTGACACGTTGGTCGAAGCGGCAGCGGAGGTTGACGGGTGCTATGGTGCCCGACTGACCGGGGCCGGATTCGGCGGCTGCATTATCGCCGTTACGGCAGAGGACGCCGTGCCCGATGTGGAAGCCCACTTGACCGAGGTCTACGTCGCCAAGCACGGCAAAGAACCGACCGTCTACGTGACGCGTGCAGATGACGGCGTCGCCCGCATGGCCTAGGCAGCCATTGGCACCGAGCGCGGCCCAGTATCATCGACGACACGCCAATCCCGTACAGCGTACTGTAACCCACAAGGACTCTACGATCAGATATGAACTGGCAAGTGCTCTACTCAGAGAAACGGACCACGGCTGAAGACGCAATCGCCCAGGCAGTGCGCAGCGGCGACAGGGTCTTTATGACCGGCAACTGCAGCGTCCCCAGAGCACTGACAGACGCGCTGGTAGCCTACGCTCCTTATGTGGAGAACGTAGAGATCGCCCAGACGCTTTCTGTAGGACCGGCGCCGTGGAACGATCCGGACCTTCAGGGACACTTGCGCTCCAACGTGATGTTTATCGGCCACAATTCGCGCGAGGCAATTTGGCAGGGCCGGGCAGACTACACACCCGTCCTTCTTTCGGAATTCCCCCTGTTGTTCAAGCATCAACTGCCCATCGATGTAGCCCTCATCCACACATCGGTGCCGGACGAGAAGGGGTTCTGTTCTTACAGCATAGAGACCGGGCTCACCAAGACAGCGGCAGAGTCTGCGAAGTGCATTGTGGCGCAGGTCAACCCGCAGATGCCTTACATCATGGGAGACACCTTCATTCACGTCAAAGCCATTGACCATGTTGTTGAGGCAGACGCGCCGCTGGACGAGTTTGCTATGGGCGACGGCGCCGACAATCCGGTCGTGGAGAACATCGCCACACACATCGCTGAGCTGATCCCCGACGGCGCGACGCTCCAGCTGGGTATTGGCGCGATCCCGGATTCCGTTCTACAGTATCTTGAGGACAAACAGGATCTCGGAATCCACAGCGAGCTGTTCTCCGACGGCGTCAGACGTCTTGTCGAAAGAGGTGTCATCACCGGAGCACGCAAGACGCTCCATCCCGGCAAGATTACGGCGGGCTTCGTGTTGGGGTCCCGCGAGTTGTACCGGTGGCTGGATCATAACGAGCTGGTCGAACTCCACCGCACCGAGTACATCAATGACCCCTGCGTAATCGGTCACAACTACCGTCAGGTAGCGATCAACGGCGCTATCGAGGTAGATCTGACGGGCCAGGTCTGTGCGGACAGCATCGGACCGAGGCTCTATAGCGGCGTAGGTGGGCAGATGGATTTCATCTACGGGGCATCTCGCGCCGAGGGCGGATTGCCAATCATCGCACTTCCGAGCACAGCCAAGGAAGATTCGGTGAGCCGCATCGCGCCCATGCTCAGGCAAGGCGCTGGGGTGGTTACCTCGCGTAACCACGTGCACTGGATCGTTACCGAATTCGGTGCAGTGAATCTCTATGGAAGGAGCATTCGCGAACGCGCTAGAGCGCTCATCAGTATTGCTCACCCCAAGTTCCGCGATGAGTTAGCCGAGCAAGCCAAAGCTCTGGACTACATCTAGCGTGAACTTCGCGCGGGCCGAATGATGAATTCCTGATTCTCAATCTCATGTTGACAAAGGAGGTGTAGATTGTTTCACGCACTTGTCGCAGTAAAGCAGGTGCCAGATACCACCAACATCCGCATTGATCCCGATACCGGGAATCTTGTACGTGAGGGCGTACCGGCGATTATGAACCCCTACGATGCTCACGCGCTAGCGGCTGCTGTTGAGTGGAAGCACAAGCTGAACGGGAAGGTAACTGTTGTCTCAATGGGCCCCCCATCCTTCACAACCACCATTCGCGAGGCCGTTGAGCTGGGCGCTGACCGAGGAATACTGGTCTCGAGCCGCAAACTGGCCGGAGCAGATACACTGGCCACGTCCTACGTCCTGGCCGAGGTGATCAAGGCCATCCACGCTGAAGATCCCATCGACCTTGTCTTCTTTGGGAAACAGGCTATTGACGGCGATACGGCCCAGGTAGGCCCCGGCGTTGCGGTGAGAATGGATCTTCCCATCGTGACCTACGCCGTCAACATCCGGGCTGTCGATCTGGACGACGATACCGTTGTCATCGAGCGCAAGACCGAGCGCTGGACCGAAGTCGTGGAGACGCCTCTGCCCGCATTGTTGACCTGCGAGAAAGAGATCGCCGAGATCCCCTTCGCTCCACTGCCCGATCTCATCAAGTCACTCAAGTACGAACCTGAGGTATGGACAGAAGCCGGGCCGGTTGAGTTTGATGTGGCCCAGATCGGCGTCAAGGGCTCCCCGACCATCGTCTACAAGATGGGTACGCCGCCGCTGCCTGAGGCAGGAGAGCAGATCAACGCTCGCGAGCTAGGCGTTCAGGCTGCCCTCGACTTCACCTTCACCAAAGCTGAGGAAGCTGGCGTCCTCAGCACAATGTTGGGAGGTGCAGAATGACCGCACGTCGCTTCTGGGTCTTCATCGAGCAGGAACAAGGTGCTGCCCACCCCGTTTCATGGGAACTCATCGGCGTCGCCCGTAGCCTGGCTTCCCAAGTCCAGGAAGAGGCACAAGCGGCCGGTGATGAGGTCCTCGTCGAGGGCGTCCTTCTGGGACACAACGTGCGAGGTATCGCAGAAGAGGCCATCAAGTACGGCGCCGACCACGTCTACCTGATGGACGATCCGGTCCTTGACTACTACCGTAACTGCCCCTACTACCAAAGCATCGGGGCCCTGGCCGGGGAATATGAGCCCGAGGTCTTCCTTATCGGGGCAACGACACTGGGTCGAGATCTGGCCGGCGCCGTGGCCACGTCGCTGGGAACAGGCCTCACCGCAGACTGCACTCAACTGGAGATGGGTGCTGTCAGAGGAGCGGATCAGAAGCTACTCCTGGCAACCCGTCCGGCCTTCGGTGGCAACATTATGGCCACTATCGTGTGCCGGCGTCACCAGCCGCAGATGTCCAGCGTCCGGCCCCGCGTTTTCCCGACACCGGCCTACAATCCGGATGCTGAAGGGAAGATCATCCAGAAGGATGTTGACGCGACCGAGGAAGGCGCGCGTGCCTGTGTCCTGGAGTTCATCCACGCCAAGGAGGATACCGTCGACATTGAATACAGCGACGTTATCGTCGCCGGTGGCCGTGGTCTAGGCAGTCCGGAAGGCTTTGAGCTGATCAAATCCCTGGCTGATGCTATGGGCGGGGTTGTAGGTGCCTCGCGGCCCTGTGTCGATGCTGGATGGATCAGCTACTCACACCAGGTTGGCCAGAGCGGCAAGACTGTCAGGCCCAAGGTCTACGTGGCTGCCGGTGTCTCCGGTGCCCTTCAGCACAAGGTGGGCATGCAGAGTTCCGACTTCGTCATTGCCATCAATACCAATCCGAACGCTCCGATCTTCGAGGTCGCTGACGTGGGGATCGTGGGCGATCTCTTCGAGGTCATTCCCGCAATGATTGCGGAGATCAACGCCCGCAAGGAGGCGAGCGCATGAGTAACGAACGCATCGAATTCGACGCCATCGTGGTCGGCGCCGGGCTCGCAGGATCGGCCGCTGCAATGGTGATGGCCAGAGAAGGCCTGAATGTCGCACTGATTGAACGAGGACAGAAGCCCGGCGGCAAGAACTACTTCGGTGGCGCAATCTACACTCACGCTATCGCGGAAGTGCTTCCGGACTTCCAGGATCGCAAGCCCCCCTTCGAACGCCCGGTCACCGAAGCCGGCTTCTGGTTCCTGTCCGAGACGGGGATGACTCGTATGACCGTCCAGGGCGGTGAACTCAGCGCAGAGCCGGCAGACGCCTACATCACCTTGCGGGCTAACTTCGACGCATGGTGGGCTGAGCAGGCGCAGGAAGCGGGCGCATTCCTCATCCCCAAGACCACCGTCACTGACTTCATTCGCAAGGAAAGCGGCGAGGTCATCGGTGTGGTCACAGATCGCCTGCAGGGCGAGATCTACGCACCGATCGTCATCATCTGCGAGGGCGTCAACAATCTGCTCACGCAGAAGCTCGGGCTGATCGACCGGGACCTGGAGCCGACCGAGATGGCGCTGGCATTCAAACAAGTCATCTCCCTCAAGCCTGAGACCATCCGCGCCCGCTTTGGGCTCTCCGGTGAGGATCAGGGACTCGCTGTCTCGGTGCTGGGCGATGTCTCGATGGGTCTCCCCGGGATGGGCTTTGTCTACACAAACAAAGCCAGCGTCTCGGTGGGGTTGGGCGTGATGCTGGATGTTCTTGCCGAATATCGTCTGCGGCCCGCCGACATCCTGCAGCGCTACCTGAAGCACCCGGCGATTGCCCCTTTGGTGGACGGAGGGCAACTTCTCGAGTACGGTGCCCATCTTATTCCGGAAGGCGGGTACAAGGCCATGCCGAAATTGTACACCGACGGTGCTATGGTTGCCGGGGACGCGGCAGCGATGGTCAACGCCCTCCACTGGGAAGGCTCGAACATGGCCATCATCGCTGGTAAGCTCGCGGCCGAAACCGCTGTTGAGGCACATAGCCGCGGCGATTTCAGCCAGCGAGTCACATCGAGATACGAGGATCGACTCCAAGAGGGGTTCATCCTGAAGGATCTGAAGCAGTATCGCGGCTTCTCCAAGTTCCTGGAGACCCACCCGCAGTTCATGGACGTCTATCCCAATTTCGTGAATGACGCTATCGGGCAGTTCTTCACTGCCTACGGCAAGCCTAAGCAGGAGCTCTTCAAGGGAATGCTGGGTGGACTGACGGATCGTCGCTCTTTGATCAAAGCGGCCGGAGATATCATCTCGATGGCTCGCGCAGTGATGGGATGGTGATACAATGGCTATGAAAACAGGGGATGCGTTCGAACCCAAGCAGATCTCGGATCAACTCAAGGAATCCCTTCCCGATGTCTATGTTGATGATCTGCTGATAACGCTCAAGTACTTCATCGACGAAGAAGAGTCTCACCTTTGGATCGAAGAGCACGAGGTCTGCACTCGCTGCGAGCACAAGCCGTGCCTCTATCTCTGCCCGGTAGGCGTCTACACGCTGGGCAGCGATGGCGAGATCCAGGTGGCATATCAGAGCTGTGTGGAATGTGGCAGCTGCCGTGTAGGGTGCCCCTACACTAATATCGGCTGGGTCCTCCCCCGCGGCGGTTTTGGCGTCGCCTACAAGTTCGGCTAGCCCGCCAAACAGCACGATCGCGTGAAACCACAAGCTGAAGCCGATGATGGCTTCAGCTTGTGGTACGATGGTAAGCGAGGAGGATGTGTATGGATGCAAAGTCAATTAAGCAGGAGCGAAGTCTAGTCCTTTTGAAGCCCGATGCCGTCGCCCGCGGACTCGTCGGTGAGATTATCCGACGCTTCGAGCGCGCCGGGCTCAAGATCGTGGCAATGAAGGTCATACACCCCACGCCGGACAAGGCAGCCGGACACTACTCTGGACCGGATGAGTGGATCCGGGGTATGGGCAAGAAGACCCTGGATTCCTTCGAGCAGTTCGATATGGATGTCAACGAGGTCTTGGGAACGGCAGATGCCTTTGAGATCGGCTCAATGGTGTTCAACTGGCTCGTGGACTACGTGTCCTCGGGGCCCGTCGTAGCAATGGTGCTTGAGGGCGTCCACGCCATCACGGCGGTGCGCCGCATGATCGGGTTCACCATCCCGTCACGCGCGGAGCCCGGCACGATCCGCGGCGACTACTCCATCGACTCGAACACGATCTCAAGCTTGGAGAAGCGCTCGACCAAGAACCTGGTTCACGCATCTGGCAATGTCGAGGAGGCCACCAAGGAAATCGCCTACTGGTTCAGTCCCGACGAGGTTGTGTCCTACAAGCGCACCGACGAAGATGTGATGTTCTAGCCCTGCACGGGAAACGACAAGAGGGCCTCGACGAGGCCCTCTTGTCGTTTGGCCAACCCATACAGTCCCTGTGGAGTCGGACAGGGCGCACTCGTCCAGCTGAGGACACCTTAGCCTACAGCAGCTCCATCGCGCGGTTGTAGATCTCCAGCGCCTTAACCAGGTCCCCGTTCTTCATATGAGCATCGCCAAAGGTCCGCGTCACGCTTGCACTGGAGGGTCCGGATGCCACGTACTGCTCCAAATCAACCATCACCTCATCAGATCGAGCTCCGGCCTTGATCAGTCGTCCGTAGTGCTCCATCGATTCCTGGATCTCGCCCGCGTGCCACAACGCGCGTGCCAGCGACAAGCGTGCCGCGTGATCCGATCGCTTACGCTTCGCATAGGCGCGCATCTCATCCAAGTCCTCAGCTGTCACCGCAGACGGTTCGGCCTCGGGCCGCATCTCGGTAGACGCGGACACGTCCTCCTCCACAGGAGGGGCTGCGGTCTCAGCAGGCTCCGCCACAGGGGCGGCAACCGGCACCTCAGATGGCGGCACTTCAGCTTCCATCACCGGTTCCTCCACGACTGCGGGCTCTTCGGCGATTGGTGCTGCTACCTCAGCGGGCGGGGCCACAGCCTCTACCGGCTCTGTGGTCGCGGTGGCTGGCTCAGCGGCGGGGAGATCAGGCAGCGCGGGTTCGGCGGCGGGTACAGCCTCTAGCGCTGCGGACGGTACAGGCACTTCTTCAGGCCGTCCACTGAATGCCGACCACCCGAAGTAACCTCCCTCACCCTCTTGGCCCGGCACCGCTGCCTCGCTCTCGGACTCCAGCTGCGCCGCCAGTTCCGACGCCTTCTCAGGTGTGAGCTCAGACAACCACGCGATGGCATCATCACCAGCTCCCAGCCCCTCCTCGCCCACAACGTCGGGTGCCTCAGCAGCGGCCCCCGGCAGCTCGGCAATCGCTGGCTCTGCCTCTTCCGGATCGGGCTCGACCGGCGCAGTCTCCGCCGGTCCGCGCGGTTCATCCCCCTCACCGGCAGTCAGGCTATGCAGCCAGGCCAGCTCGTCATCGCCGGGCACCAGATCCCCTTGTCCGGCTGGGGCTTCGACATCCTCGTCTGCAGGCATCTCGATCATGGTCGCGGGAGGCCCCGGTTCACGAACGGCGGGCTTGAGGCCCAGGCCCTCGGTGACGCGCGCCTCGGATTCAGCCTCTGCTTGCGCACGCAGCTCATCTTCCTTACCGGCGGTCAGACTCTCTAGCCAGGCCACTGCGTCGTCACGCGAAAGGAGATCGCTCTCCTCTTCCGGCGGCTCGCCAACAACCGTCTCAACCGCGGTGTCAAAGGCTGGCTCCTCCATGTCCGGCGCTTCGAGGACCGTCTCTGGCACCTCGGCCTGCTCGCGCAGTTCCTCTTCTTTGTCGGCTGCAAGGCCTTCAAGCCATGCCAGCGCATCATCCCCTGACAACGGCTCGTCTTCCTCTCTGAGCGGCGCTATCTCGACGTCGGCAGCGGCGGGCGCTACCACGTCAGCTTCTTCTGCGACTTCGGTCTCCACCTCATCAGGCACCAGTTCCGCATCGTCTGCCGGCTCCTGAGCGGGTTCCCCCACCGGCACAGGGGATGATTCCGTCGGTTCGCGGCCCAGGATCTCGGGCACACGCGCCTCGGAATCCGCCCCGGCTTGTGCACGCAATTCCTCTTCCTTGCCGGCGGTTAAGCTCTGCAGCCAAGCCAGAGCATCATCGCCCGACAGCATCTCGGATCGCTCATCAGGCACTTCGTCAGCCCAAGTCGCGGCATCAGCCGGCGGAATCTCAGCCTCCACACCTTCGGGGGCTGGAATCGTCAACTCCACTGTCTCATCGTCAGCCGCGGGCTCGACGTCCAACGCCTTCAGCCAATCAGGCACGTCGCCAAGCTCCGACACATCAATCTCATCTGTAGTGGCTTCGGCAAGTCCGGCAACACTATCCTCGGCCACCGCCGACTGCAGGCCACCCAGCCAATCAAGCGCACCCGCGTCCGTCTCATCGTGCGTGCTCAAGCCGGCCAGCCAGTCGGCTTCCTCACCGGAAACGGCCTCCCCAGTCAAGACGCCCAGATCACCGGCATCTTCCTCTGCGGGGAGATCGGCCAACCGACCAGAACTATCCTCGGAACCAGTTCCAACCACGGCCTGCGGCGTACCCTCAGCCCCGTCCTCGTCTCCGACGAGCTCCGCGAGCCAGTCAGGCGGTCCCTCAGACTCGTCAAGATCGAAGGACATCTCCTGGGTAGTCAACTCCTGCAGCCAGTCAGGAGACGCATCCTCCGCCTCTTGCCCGAAAAGCTCAGGTTCTCCGCGGGGCTCCTGCAAAGGCAACGCATCGTCTAGCTCACCGAAAACTCCGCCCTCCACCAGGCCCAGATCTTCTGAGACCTCGGGAGCTGCCGCAGCCCCAAGATCAGCCATCCAACCTAGCCCGCCGGCTTCCGCTTCTTCGCCCGACGGACCGAGCTCTCTGAGCCAGTCGGGGATCTCGATCTGGGATTCGAGACCGGCGGTGATATCCACCAGCCGCATCTCGGACTCCGTCATCTCCGGCGGCGCCTCGGAAATGCCCAGCGTAACAGAGGCAGTCTGCAGCTGCTTGAACCAGGCGCTCTCCTGATCAACCTCGATGGCGTCAGGATCGTAGACGAGGCGATCGAGGTTGAGGGACTGCGGCGCCAAGAGGGATTTGGACCCAAACAACGCCTCAGCCGTAGTGTTTTCCGGATCCACCTCTTGAGCACGCTGCAGGTACGCCCACCCCTCCTCCTGCCCGCCGTTGACCCACAGCGTTCCGAGAAGCAGGTTCGCCTTGCAGTTGTGCGGCATCTTGTCCAGAATGTCCTGGCACATATCAGAGGCCTGGACGATCTGTTCGTTACGCCAATAGGCCTCCGCCAGCGCGGTCATCAGATCCGGACGGGCCGGTTCCTCATCCAACAGCGCGCGCAGCTGAGTCACGGCGCGCCCGTTGCGATTGCCTTTGATGTAGAGTCGTGCAAGGCCAGCCGGCGTCTGTGGCATGTAGTCCAGCTCAAGACCTTCGCGCCGTTCGTACAATCGGCGGAGCTCATCAACAATTTCGCTGTTTCCGGGGTCCAACTCCAGAGCCCGATGTAGGTTCCAGATTGACGCGTCCAGATTGTCTGCACGTTCATGCGCCAAGCCCAGACCGGTGCGCGCCATCAAGTGCTCGGGATTAGCACTCAACGCACGGCGGAACATATCGGCAGCAAGTCCGGGGAGACCCACCTCCAGCATAGTCTCTCCCAGGAGAAAATACGCCCCTACATAGTGGGGATACTGGGCCAGAATGTGCCGAACATGAGCCAGAGCCTCAAGGTATCGGGCCTGCTCGATGAGCTGGTTAATCTCGTTCTCATACGCTTGCAGAGAGATCTCAGGCACAATGTCCTCCTATGGGGAGTCTGGTCGAAACCTATCGGATCATTGGCTTCGCAATTACATTATGCTATGCTTCGATGCAAAAGTCAAAGCCTCGTTGGTAGATGATGTTGCATCCCTTAGGCGGGAGTGGTATCAAGACGTGTCCCGGACCAGTTACTACAGTGTAGATCTGCCAGAGTTGGTAGCTGCCATCCAATCCTGGGGGGAGCCCCATCATCGAGCGCGTGCACTGGCGCGGGATATCTGGCGCCAGGTATACACAGCGTCCGTAACTGACTTCTCGGAGATGACGGAGATGCCCCCACGGCTGCTGCAGCAGTTGACCGACACGTATGCACTGATGCACCCCGTCGAGATAGGGCAGACTACCGACCCCGACGGAAGCACCCAGAAGGATCTCCTGGCACTGGCGGATGGCGCGCGGATCGAGACGGTTCTGCTGCGCTATCGTGACCGCTACACCGTCTGCGTCTCCACGCAGGTCGGATGTGCCTGTGGATGCAGTTTCTGCGCCACAGGGCGAATGGGGTTCGTGAGGCAACTCCAATGCGGCGAGATTGTGGCCCAGGTTTTGCACTTCCACCGATGGCTGAGCCGCCAGGACAAAACCGTGTCCAACGTCGTCTTCATGGGGATGGGTGAACCTCTTCTCAACCGGGAGCAAACGCTGGAGGCCGTTCAGCGCCTGACGGATCCCCGAGGACTCAATCTGGCGCCCGGCCGGATCACCCTGAGCACGGCGGGTATCCCGCCGGGGATCGAGTATCTGGCCGATGTCCACCACCGTTGGCCCATCAAACTGGCCATCTCGCTGCACGCAGCCACCAACGATCTGCGCACCAGGTTGATGCCCATCAACCAGACGTATCCTCTGGAGCATCTGTATGAGGCAGTTCGCGTCTATACGGAGAGGACGCGGCGGCGGATCTTGTTTGAGTGGATTATGATCAGCGGTGTCAATGACACGCAAGAACAGGCGCTGGCTCTGGTGGCCTGGCTGCAGGGCCTGCACTCCCACGTCAACCTGATCCGGCTCAATCCGACGTCGGCCTATGTTGGTGCGCCCTCCTCCGAGGAAGCCACGGAAGCCTTCTCCGCCATCCTGGATCAACGCCAGATCCCACACACGATGCGACAGCGGCGCGGGGCAGGTATCGATGCCGGTTGTGGTCAACTCTACGCACGCCAGCGACCATGATTCTTGGACAATCCGGACGGAATCCGAACGCACACGTGCGCTGCACATAGGCGCTTGTCACTCAACTCACATTAGAGTATCATTGAATCCAGGAGTCTTGACGTCGCACAGCATGCAGCAATATCGCCAATACTCTTCGTTGGGCTCGTTCATGGTTCGCGAAGCCTGAAGGATATCGATGCGTACCCTAAGCAGGACACAGAAGATCATCTTGCTCGTACTTGCACTCCTCAATGTTGCCGTCATCGGTGGGATGGCCGTGATCGTGATCACATCAATGCGCGCCCCGGCACAGGCGCCGCCTGTACCGACAGCAGCTGTAACCACAGACGTGCTTGCTGCGACATGGACGCCGACACCGACGTTAACACCACGTCCCACGCTCCTGGCACGTCTGACCAATACCGCCAAGCCCACGACGACGCCAATGCCGACGGCTACGCCTACGTCGACGCCGACCCCGCTACCCCCAACCGCGATCAGACTGAACGGGGCTGATTTCGATTCCATTATGCCGAACCGTGTTCCCGGATGGAAGTGGGACGCCCATGTGAACTACGGACCGGATTCCGAATACGACTCAGAAAATTCCTATGCGGAGCCGGTTTTCACAACCGCTGACGATCCCCAACGGCAGATTGATGGAGCAACGCTGAAGGTGGAGACCATCCGCTGGCTCAAGTTCCGGGCCTGGGTCCACCAGACGGTGACCGTCACTGCAGGAAGCCGTGCCCATTTCCAGATCAAAGCGAAGGCCTATTCCTCCCTAGATGGGCTGATCGTCAAAGCCGGGATCGATCCCACCGGCGCCGAGAACTGCTACACTGCCAGGTGGGGAGAAGAGATGCGGATCAGCCAGGATAGTGGCACGGTGATGCTCCGTTCACCGAACATCATTGTGGGGCCTTATCAGGATCCCGCCGCGGCGGATGAGACTGAAAATGAAAGCGAAGAAGCTGCGCTTGGGCGCGTGACGCTCTGTTTCTATGCCGAACCCACGTTCCCCCATATCAATAATGCCGCGTTCTTCGATCAGGCTGAGCTTATTGTAGCCCCTCCACGCTAAGCGGAAAGGAAGTCTTTATGTCCACCTCCGGTCCGTACGATGTCATAGTGGCAGGTGCAGGGCTAGCCGGTGCCCTGATTGCGTCGACCCTTGCAGCGGAAGGCCTACAGGTCGTCGTCTTGGAAGCATCGGAATCCTCAGGCGGCACGGTCCGGCGACAGCCAGGATTGGCGCTATTGGGCACCACCACGCCGTTCACGAAGCTCACCGCTCAGCTGGGGAAGGATCTGGCACATACGCTGTGGGAGCTGACCTCCGACAATCTGGTCCGTCTGGAGATCCTGCTCGATCAGTTCAACGTAACGACTCAGAAACCCGGAAGCCTGCGTCTCGCGGCCGACCACGACGAATCGGCCGCCTTCCGGGAGTCTGTACCGCAGTTGAGAACGTACGGGTTCAGCGTGGATCTCGAGGACGACAATCGGTATGGTGACCTTGCCGCCATCAGCACCTATGATGACATCGTCTTCAGGCCACAGGACCTGATTCCCAAGCTGCTGGATCATGAGAATGTCATCGTAGAGCTGGGGATCGAGGCGTATACAACCAGACGTCGCGCCGATGGTAGCATCGCTGTCTGGGCTCACGGGAGCTACCTGTGGGCCGACAAGGTGATCTTCGCAAACGGAATCCACGCAACCAGGTTGAACAATCGGCTCTCACAGAACCTGCATCCCATGTGTATCCACACCATTGCGTTCGAGAACGTCAAGACACTCAACCGCCCGCTGGTTCTCGACAGTGGTCGAATGTGCTTCTTGCCCTACGGAGACCGAGCCTATCTTTCAGGCTGGAGCGGGGAAGAGCAGGATAGTCTCAGCAGGCTCAGCTCCCTTGCCGATCAACTCTGCCCCGAGGCCCTTGTGCACGGGCGGTTTAGGACCTGGGTCGCCTCCAGTCACGACCGCTTTCCGATCGTCGGGCAGTTGGAAGAGGAGCCTGGCGTCTACTTCGTCAATGGCTTGGGGCCATTCGGCCTGAACTTGGCCCTGGTCACAACAGATGCACTCGCCGCGCTGGTTCTCGACGGGCAGACACCGGAGTTCTTCGGCCTGGACCGATTTTCCTCCACCTAGAAACCATGGTAACATCTGGATAGGAAGATGCCAAAGAGGGACAATGACTGAAGCAGAAACTGCGCCTGATATCACAAGGGTCGCCATCGTTGACGACCATTTCTTCTTCCGTCAAGGCGTTCGCGACGTCCTGAACGCAGAGCCAGACATCGTGGTCGTTGCCGAATGCGAAGATGGTGAGGGTGCCGTTGAAGCACTGATTGACGTCCATCCAGACGTGGTCCTGATGGACGTCAATCTCCCCAACATGAACGGGCTGCAGATCACCCAGCGACTGAAATCCGAGTGTCCGGATATCAATGTGATCATCCTGACAGCGTACGATGACGAAGAGCAGATCTACCGCGCCATTCGCATCGGCGCGTCCGCCTATTTCGCCAAGGACATCGCACCGCCACAGCTGCTGGACACCGTGCGTACGGTGGCCGAGGGCTACTACATCATCGCAAACAAACGACTAACGCCGGAACAAGCCGAGCAGTGGCTTCTGGAACTGTACCGGCGCTATGGCATCAGCCCGGAGGATACCACGTTCTCCCCCCTCACAAATCGCCAGATGGAGATTCTAGAACTCATCATTGAGGGATTGAGCAACAAGCAGATCGCAGTGCGGCTAGGCATCAGCCAGCAGACGGTGAAGAACCACGTGACCTCAGTCCTCGCGAAACTGAATCGCTCAGATCGAACACAGGCAGCCATCTACGCGCTGAGACACGGGTGGGTCCGCCTGCCCGACGCCTAGAGGTCGCAGGTTTGCGATGTCACACCTGTGGTGCACCACGCCACGGGCATCTCCGATCACATTTTCGGGTCTGCCGGATCAACCTCAAGCAGCATACAAGAAACACATCGCTACGGCGCGCAGGTGCAGGAAGCCCTACACTTGCGAGCCCTGAATCCATCACGCATACGGCTTGGACAGGGGGCACTATGGTTGAGAGCAGCTGGGACGAGTTCGCAGATTCCTGCCGGCGAGGCTCTGCTCAGGTCCAGAAGGAACTGAGAGAGATCGACATGCTGATCCAGCAGACGTCGAGTGAAGTTGAGCGCTTCATGCAAGCAAATGCCCGGGCCGTCGCCCGAACTCGCCAGATCGAATCATCCTTTGAGACTGCGCCACGGGAAGATATCCGCAAAGCCTACAACGCCCTGATCCAGAATCAGCAACGGCTCTTCACGATGCGCGGGCAGCTAGAGAAACTTCAGAGCGACCAGAAGCATCTCACCCGCGTCGCCGAGCTTCATGACCGCATCCTCGGCTTTGCCCCGCCTGAGGATCTCGGTTTGGGGGGTGGTGCCGGGGTCGAGACCGCCGTTGAACCCAAGCAAGCGACTGTCATCAACATCATTGAGGCACAAGAACAGGAACGACTCCGGCTTTCGCGCCAGATGCATGACGGTCCCGCCCAGTTGTTGACCAACCTCGCCCTGCAGGCAGAGATCTGTGAGCGTCTATTCGACCGAGACCCGGACCACGCACGCGCTGAGCTGACGGAACTCAAAGAGAACGTAATCAGGACTTTCAAAACGGTCAAGGTCTTCATCTTCGATCTACGACCTATGATGCTGGATGATCTCGGCCTGGTTCCCACGGTACGCCGCTACGTAGACGGGGTTACCAGCGAGGGGTTCACCGGTCTGACGCTCAAAGTAACCGGCAAAGAGATGCGCTTGGCTCCCCACAAGGAAGTCACCATCTTCCGCGTAATCCAGACCCTCATCCATATGGCCCGCGAACAGGACCGGGCCTCCAGCATCGTGGTTCACCTGAACCTAGCTGAGACTGAGGTCATGGTCACCACCGAAGATAATGGTGTGGGATTCGACATCGATGAGCAACTTAGCTCAGAGGATGCAGTAAGGCTGAATCTGCCGACGATTCGAGAACGCCTTGAGGTACTGGGGGGCAAGATCCACTTCTACAGCGCCCCCGGCCAGGGGCTTCGCGCCAACTTCACATTGCCGATTGAGCGGCAGGAGGACTAGAGACGCTGACGCGGCATCTTGAAGTACAGACATAGCATACCCCCACTCTAGCCACACTGAGCTGGGGGCACTTCCAGATCGTGGGAGCATTTCATCTCTGGGGCTGAAACGAGATGGGAATCTGCGCAACCCCACGGCCGCGAGCAGTATTGGGCCTGTCGATGGTCCTCTTGACAATGGAACGCGGATTGTGCTATATTGGATTGCGGTCAGCACGGATGGCGGTTGCCATCCGTGGTCTTTCTTGGCTCTGCCCACCTCCCTGCTCCTAGGGTATTGGGAACACGCCGAAGAGATCGAAGAACCGGCGACTAGTTGACAGGCAGACTAAGTCAACTACTCTATTGCTGTTAGTCTGCTAGCATGATACTGTCTCATTAGCGGAACTACGTCGTTTCAAGCTACGTGGTTCCGCTAACGTCGCGTTGGCGAGTTGCCGAGCAACGGGTCTGGTTTTCTGTGTCCAAAGGAATTGTGGAGTTGGCCCTCGAAGAGCGTTTCAAAGAGGAACAGGAAGAAGACATCAATAACCTCAGCGAGTACCTGTCGGGTGAGGAGTATCTCCTGGCGCTGGGCTATGAGCGAGGCTACGTTTCCTATGAGGAGATCCAGCGGGCTTTCCCACAAGCTGAGGAGAACATCGGTCAGCTGGATGAGGCGATCTCAACGTTGCTGGAGTCCGGGATCACAGTCGGTATCCCCGGCGAGAAACCGCCCGCCGGGTTGGTGCAGGCTGTCGCGAGCATCGATGATGGCGAGGATACCAAAGCCGAAGAAGACATCTATCGAGCCGTTGAAGTCGATGATACGATTGGTCTCTACCTCAAAGAAATCGGAAAAGTTGCGCTTCTGATCGCAGAAGAGGAAGTCTCGCTGGCAAAGCGGATGGAAGCCGGCAAGAAGGCCCAGATCAAACTCAACGCCGGTCGATATGCGAACGAAGACAAGCGGTATGAGCTGGAACTACAGCTTGATGACGGTATCCGGGCCCGTGAGCATCTGATTCGCGCGAACTCCAGGTTGGTGATCAGTGTGGCCAAGAAGTACATCGGCCGAGGTGTTCCATTCCTGGATTTGATACAGGAAGGCAACATTGGCCTGATACGGGCCTCGAACAAATTCGACTACAAACGCGGGCACAAGTTCTCTACCTATGCTACGTGGTGGATCCGGCAAGCCGTGACGCGGGCCATCGCGGATCAAAGCCGCACGATCCGCGTTCCGGTCCATATGGGCGATCAGATCAACAAGATGCTGCGCATCTCACACCAACTCACACAACGGTTGCGACGCAGTCCCACCCCGGAGGAGTTGGGCGCGGAACTGGAGATCCCTGTCCGCAAGGTAGAACAGATGCTCGATGTGGCGCGCCGCCCGCTTTCATTGGAGATGCCGACAGACGACGAGGGTGACAGCACCTTGGTTGATTTCGTCGAGGATACAGATAGCCCGTCGCCGCCTGACAGGGTCAGCGCAGTGATGCTCAAGGACCAGTTGATCGAGATCCTTGTCGATCTCCCCCCACGAGAGGTCAAGATTCTCCAGATGCGCTACGGATTGCTGGATGGTCAAACCTATACGCTGGAGCAAGTCGGCAGAAAACTCGGCGTGACACGGGAGCGCGTCCGACAGATTGAGGCGCAGGCGCTGAGCCGCCTCCGGCACCCAGCTCACGCACGTCGACTCCGCGATTACCTACGCAGTTGAGGGCAGGAGCTTGACTGAGACCACAGAGGGGGTCGCACAAATCGCGACCCCCTGATTCCATCAAACACAGCCGTCAACAAGCTAGTCAGACGTCTCCGTAACAACGATCACGCGACCAGCCGCTGCACGTGTCAGACGATCTCGGATGGCCAGGCCCAGCCCAGACGGGCCAAAATCTCGAGCTAAGATGACCGTGACACCGGCCACGTCCAGTGAGCGCAGTGAGGCAAACAGCTGCTGGGCAATCTGCTCCATTGACGTCATCGAGCCCACGCTTCGGCACACGACCGGAAGGTCCGCCAACAGAGCGAGATCCTCCTCGGCGGCCAGGACACCCACAGTCGCACGTTCTGCCACGTAATCCGAAACATCCCGCCGGATCCGAGCCAGGACAGCCTCACGCTCCCCGCGGTACAGCGTGGTCCTGGCGCGCGGTGCATAGTGCTTGGTCATTGTGCCCGGCGAGACCAAGGTCTCACCTTCCACGCTCGGAGGTCCCCTGACGTCCACTGATCCCAAGATCCGCTCCAGGGATTCCCTGGTGATGCCCCCGGGTCGCAGAATCGTCGGGATATCAGGCCACAGTGACAGCACGGTCGACTCCACGCCGACCGGCGTCGCGCCGCCGTCCAGGACAAGATCGATGCGCCCCGACAGGTCGGCCATGACATGGTCCGCACAGGTGGGACTCACCCGCCCAAAGCGATTCGCACTGGGAGCAGCGACCGGAACACCGGCAGCAGCGATCAGCGCCCTCGCTACAGGATGCGCGGGCACTCTGACGGCCACGGTATCCCCGCCGGCAGTCACTTCATCGGGAACTTGTGGACCTCTGGGCAGCACCAGTGTGAGCGGTCCGGGCCAGAACCCGGTGACTAGATCCTTGGCGACATCCGGAACCTCTGCAACCACAGAGGATAGCTGAGCCGCGTCAGCCAGATGCACGATCAGTGGATCGGAAGAGGGGCGCTCCTTGGCACGGAAGATGCCCGCTACAGCCTGCGCATCCAACGCATTCGCGCCCAGCCCATACACCGTCTCGGTCGGAAACGCAACAAGACCGCCGCCGCGGATCACGGCAGCGGCTTCGGCGATCACGTCGGGTTCGGGATGTTCGGGGTTGACCCTCAAGCACCGGGTCATTCCAGCTTGTCCTTGCGGCGCCATAGCAACGTCAGTCCCAGTAGGATCAGCCCAACGCCTTCCAGCTTTGTCCAGCGGCTGGGGAAACCTGCCCGCACCACAACCTCATCAGGGTACTGCGTGGTGCCGCCATCCCACTCGACCTCCTCGATACGATAGCGGTACTTGCGGCCTGGCGCAAGATCATCATCCTCAAGACGATAGGCCGCGCCAACCATTTCGTCTCCCGCCGAAGGGATCAATTCATCATTGACCTTGACCCAATCCTCAGCTGCAGCAGCGTCCCAAGCCGGTAAGCGGAAGACATTGAAGCCTGCCGTGCCGACTTCGCTGGCAGTATCCCAGCTCAGGACAACAGCGGGCACATCGACGATCAGGAGCACGCAGCCCACCACACACAGGGTCAGGGCAAGGATGGCTTGCCAGTTGTGAAAGCCCGGCTGCTTCGGCTGATCGCTGCTCATGGCACCTAGCCGGAATCCGTCTAGTCCATCAGATGAGCGGCTTCGCTTGTCTGACAGAAATGGATGCTATACAGGCCGGCGATGTCGGCGTGCGCCGCCGGGTAGCGCTCAGCAATGAACGCTACGATCTCTTCACGCTGGTTGGGATCGCTCAGGCCAATGCATGACCCCCGGAATCCGCCTCCGCTGAACCGCGCACCGTAGACACCGGGACATTCACACAGGATTTCGTAGAGTGTTGTCAAGCGCGGCGAGCCGGACTCGTAGTTGTACACGGAGCTGGCGCCGGACTCACGCATCAGTTGGCCCATCTGCTCGATGCGACCGGACCGCCACGCTTCCACACCCTCCTGCACGCGATGCAACTCCGTAAAGAAGTGACGCGCGCGCCGTCCGAGTGGGGCCGGCAGCCGATCACCGTGGGCCGCATAGGCCTCCGGTGAAACCAACCGCAACCGGGCATCCCCGTTGGGCTGCGGACCACCGGACCACTTGAGCAGGAGCCGAGCGGCTTCGTGACACTCATCGACCCGGCTATTGTAGTCTGTACCGACCAGGGCCATCTTGACCCCCGAATAAGCAACCAGGATCTCGAAGTCATCGCGAGATGCCGAGGTCGGGACACGCTGGACATCCATGGTTTGGCAGTCCAGGTAGGTGAGACAGTCACGATCGCTCAGCAGGATCACTGACTGGTCCATCACGCCGTTCTTGACTCCGAGGTACACGTTCTCAATGTAGCGGTCGAGTTGGATATTCTCTTCGGCCGACAGCTCCAGGTCGTTGACGTCTTCGATGGCCAGTAGGTACGCGACGCCCACAGCCGCTGAAGAACTCAGACCGCCGATGGGCATCGTACCCATCACGACGGCATCAATGCCTATGCGCAAGTCATAAGACTGCTTGAGCGCCAACACAGCGCCGCGCGCATAGTTGGCCCAGTCCCCCTGTGCCTTGGGGGGCACGCTCGCCAGGTCAAACTGCGAGCAGCCCGTGAAGTTCAGGCTCTCCACACGCATCATGCCATCTTCGCGTGGCACAAACGCCAGATGGATTGCACGATCCAGCGCCATTCCGGTTACCAGGCCATCTTGATGATCCACATGGGCCCCCAGTGGGGACACACGCAGCGGTGACCTGACAACCCGAATCTCGTCGTCGCGGCATCCGGTACGCATCCTGAGCCGATCTTTGAGCTGCCCTATCTGTAGTTCAAACGGCAAGTCTCCTCGCCTCCTAGACGTCAGCAGGGGGGAATCCCCCCTCCACTGATTATGCTCCGGTCGGATATGTTACCTTTACCTGCTCGGCAACCCACGCATAGGTGCGCGCAATGCCGCTACGGAACCGCACATCGGCCTCCCAGCCCAGCGCATGCATGCGTGCCTTGCTGAAGTTGCGGGCAGCTACACCGACGGGGCCATCAATGTGCCGGATCTCAAGGTTCTTCCCCGAGATATCAATGACGGTCTGCACCAGCTCATTGACCGTGACATACTCATCGGTGCCAATGTTGGCAGAGATCCGAAGGTCCGACTGCGTCAGCAGATAGATGCCGTCAACCAGGTCATCGATGTAGGTGAAGCCACGGACCGCCGTGCCATCGCCCCAAACATCCACGGTGCCGCCGTCCTCAGCCATCGCGACCTTGCGGCAGATGGCCGCAGGCGCCTTCTCACGTCCACCCCGCCAGGTACCATAGGGCCCGTAGCAGTTCTGGAAGCGCGCAACGCGCACCTCGATGGGAGTATGGCGCGCATAGGCCTGGGCCATACGCTCTGCGTAGAGCTTCTCCCAACCATACTCGTTGTCAGGATGAGCCGGTAGGACCTGGTCCTCCGTCATTTCCGGATCGCCAGGCTTCATATCGGGATAGACACACGCGGAAGAAGAGAAGAAATAGCGCGACACGCCCATCTTGGCGGCACCGTTGATCATATGTATATTGACCAGCGCGCTGTTGTGCATGATATCACACTCTGCCGTGTGGATGAAGCCCATGCCCCCCATGTCTGCAGCCAACTGATAGACATCATCAAAGGTCTCGCCTTCGATGGCCAGCGCCTCCCAGCAGTTCTCGGGATGCCGCAGATCCAGTAGGCGGAACTCATCGGCTTCCAGCCTACGGAACTCGTGCGGTTTGCGGTCCACACCGCGCACCCAATATCCCTCACGCTTGAGTTTCGAAACGAGATGACCACCTATGAATCCGCCCGCACCAGTGACCAGAGCTCTCTTCATCTTTTCTTCTCCTTTAGGTTCCGAATACGTCTGAAGCACAGACGTGTTGCCAACGCTGTTTCACGCTCGTTGATGATAGAGGGTGGGATCCACCACCGCCGTCATTGCCTCCAGATCCAGAGACAATTCCAGAAAGTCGCTAGCCTGG